>DATDVD010000087.1:0-2067 GCA_035290065.1 Coxiellaceae bacterium
GTCTGCCAAAAACCCCTGCCCAAAATCCTACCCAAAACCCTGTTCAAGATTAAGGGCAGACCACGGTCTGCCCCTACGGGTGGGCAGTGGTGAAAAAATTAGAGGGGGTTTAGGGTGCTGTTTATTTTCAGGAGAGTGTCGTTAGGAAGATAGCGGGTAGCATCATCCGCACTGGGAAAATTAACGCAGAGAATTTTCTCGCCCACTAAAGCCATCATCTGGCCATTTTTTCCGGCTAATAATGCTTGAATGGCTTCGTAGCCCATTAGAGTAGCGGTTTTTCGATCCAGTAACGTAGGAATGCCGCCGCGTTGAGTATGGCCTAAAATACACACACGATACTCAATACCCGAGAGTTGTTTGATTTTTTCAGCCAGTTGAAGGCTGTGACCGGGATGATTCGCTTCCGCCACCACCATAATCGAAATTAATTTTTTACGTTTTCGCTCTTCAATAATTTTAGTAATTTTTTCAGCCGAAATAGGAAATTCTGGAGTAACAATGATTTCTGCACCGCCTGCCATTCCCACATCTAATGCTAAATGACCGGTATTTCGCCCCATCACTTCAATCATAAAATCTCGATCGTGGCTATAGGCTGTATCGCGAATTTTATCGATAGCTTGTAACCCTGTATTGCGGGCGGTATCAAATCCAATCGTGTATTCAGTACCGGTAATATCATTATCAATCGTACACGGCACTCCAATCACAGGCGGTCCACCTTCTTTGTGCAGTATACGTGCACCTTGAAAGCTGCCATCTCCGCCTAAAACCACTAATCCATCGACATTTTGTTTTTTTAACGTTTGAATGACAGCGGCACGAACTTCTTTATTAAAAAATTCTTTGGAGCGTCCGGTTTTTAAAATAGTGCCGCCGCGTTGAATACAGTTAGCGACAGAAAAACTATCCATCGCATGAAAGCGGTTTTCCACTAATCCAATAAATCCGGATTCACAACCCAATACATCGAGCCCTTCGTGTAATGCGCTGCGAACGACGGCTCGAATGGCAGCGTTCATACCCGGTGCATCACCGCCAGAGGTTAATACCACAATCTTTTTCACGTTACTCTGCCTTGGGTTGTTTTAAATAGTGTAGCAAATCCCGTGGTGAATACAGGATTTCATCGGCACCCCAGGCTTTAGGGTCGGTATCTTCCGGAATATACCCATAGGCGGCCACAAAGGATCGCATGCGAGCTGCCTTAGCCGCTTGCATATCCACTTCACTATCGCCGATATACCAGCTGTGTTCGGGAAGAGTGCGGGTAAGCTTGCAGGCATGCAATAAAGGCTCCGGATGCGGTTTGGTAACACTTAAGGTGTCCCCCCCGATTAAGCACGCCATGCGTTGATGCAATGCAAAGGCTTTTAACAAGGGCTCTGCCAGCCAAACGGGCTTATTGGTGACAATACCCCAGGGAATAGTATGGCTTTCTAAGTGTCGAAGCACTTCCTCCATTCCTTCAAATAACACGGTTTTTTCCACTAAATTGTTGCGATAGTGTTGGTGAAATTCTTTTTTCATTTGCTCAAATTCGGGTTGGCCCTCTTCCAGCTGAAGCGCATCTTTTAAGAGGGTGCGGCTGCCACCATAGACTCGGGAGCGCAGCATCTCGTAGGGGAGGGGTTCTAGCCCACGATTAACGAGTACCCGGTTCAGCGCCATGCTAATATCCGCCGCGGTATCGAGTAACGTACCGTCCAGGTCAAAAAGAACGATGTCGAGGGGTATTTGGGCCATAGAAAGGTATTATATCATAACCCAATGCCTGAAAATGGGTAAAATGGTAGGGGCAGACCGTGGTCTGCCCAAGAACGCCGCACAAAATTTATCATTTCTCCCCGTAGGGGCAGACCGTGGTCTGCCCAGGAACGCCGCACAAAATTTATCATTTCTCTAGGTAGAGACAGACCGTGCCCTGCCCAGGAATACAGCACAAGGTTTATCATTGGACGGGCAGACCACGTCTGTCCCTACCATTATTGTGTTGGGGGTATTATTGTTTGAAACAGGCCATATAATTTACGGACACATCCGAATCCAGTAAAAATTCGTCTT
>DATDVD010000088.1:0-2801 GCA_035290065.1 Coxiellaceae bacterium
TCGGGGCGTAGCGCAGCCTGGTAGCGCACATGCATGGGGTGCATGGGGTCGCAGGTTCAAATCCTGCCGTCCCGACCAATCTCAATTCCCCTTATTTTTCTGTAGTCCGGATTGAGGCGAGCCGAAAATCCGAAAGATCACTTTCTGAACGCGTCCTCTTGATTCTCCTCTCAATAGCCCTTAAAGTGACCATCTGATTCCTAAAAGGATAGTAAAAATGGATAAAAAATTATTGGATGTATTGGCGTGTCCGCTGTGTAAATCGCGTTTAAAGTATGAAGAGCGGCAGCAGGAATTAGTCTGCCAGGCGGATCAATTGGCGTATCCTATTCGGGAGGGGATTCCTGTGATGTTGGTGGATGAAGCACGTCGCTTAGAGGAGGCTGAAAAAGTTTAGATATGGCATTTACGGTGATTATCCCGGCGCGTTATGCGTCTACTCGTTTTCCTGGCAAAGTACTTTATCCTATTCAAGGCAAACCCATGGTTCAGCATGTGTATGAACGGGCTGTGGCCAGTGGGGCGGATCAAGTGGTTATTGCTACCGACGATGAGCGGGTGAAAATCGCGTGTGAAGCGTTTAATGCGCCGGTGTGTATGACGGCGGAAGAACATCGGTCTGGAACCGAACGAATTGCCGAAGCGGTGGAAGCCCTGGAATTGGATGCGGAAACAATTGTGGTTAACGTGCAGGCCGATGAGCCGCTAATTCCACCCAGCATTATTCGCCAATTGGGAGAGCACTTGGATGAGTATGAACATGCCAAAATGGCCACCGTGTGTGAGCCGCTCACGTCAGTCAAGGATTTATTTAATCCCAATGTCGTCAAAGTGGTGATGAGTCAGCGCGGGTATGCGCTTTATTTTAGTCGAGCACCTATTCCCTGGGAGCAGCCTGTCTTTAATCAATCGCAGGAGGCCATCGAGTTAAAAGGCCAACATTGGCGTCATTGTGGGCTTTATGCGTATCGTGCGGATTTTCTTAAAACCTATATTGAGTGGGAACGTTGCCCATTAAGTGAAGCGGAAGATTTAGAACAGCTACGCGTTTTGTGGCACGGTGGACGAATTCATCTGGCGATTGCACAAGAAAAGTTACCGCCTGAAATCAATACGCTTGAAGATCTTAAAAAGTTAGAGGAGTGCTTCTCCTAAAAATGGTATTAGGCCGTTGCTGCGAGTGGTGTATCCCTTCTCGGAGTAGCCGCAGCTTCCGCAGCCGCGCCTTCGACTAGAGTACGTGTTTTGATTTCTTGTATTGCGAAACCTTGCTCTGCTTCCGGAATTCCTGCTTGCTTTAAAAAGGAAGTTAAGAATCTTAGGTTAAATTCCTGCAGATATCCCTTTTTTTCCACATACTCTCTCCATTCCTCGGGTGTGAAATCTTCCTTCCTGAGGATAAGTTCCTTGCGCCAAGCGTTTTCTAATAAACTAGTAATTAGCATAGAGAGTAGACATACTCCTGACCTATTTCCAAAAATTAACTCCAAGACAAGGATGAGATTTCCAATTAACCTTTGACCTAGGAGATCTCAAAATGAAGAAACGCTATACAGAAGAACGAATCATTAAAGCCCTCAAAGAACATGAAGGTGGCACAAAGGTTGATGACCTTTGTCGTCAGCTAGGGATATCGAATGGCACGTTTTATAACTGGCGCAGTAAGTACGGCGGCCTTGAAGTAAATGAAGCCAAGCGTTTGCGAGAACTGGAATCGGAAAACAATAAGCTCAAGAAGCTGTTAGCAGAAAAGCTGCTTGAAAATGAAGCTCTAAAGGATGTTGTTTTAAAAAAGTGGTAAAGCCCGCTGGCAAGAAGCGAGTCATTTGCCATTTAGTTAACGTATTTAAACTGAGTGAACGAGTGGCTTGCAAGTTGGTTGGGCTAAGTCGAACCGCGTATCGCTATCACCCTAAACGACAGATAAATGAGCCGCTTCGGGCGCGTTTAAAATGCTTAGCCGTTCAATATCCGCGATATGGGTATTTATTGCTTCATAATCTGCTAAAAGGAGAAGGCCTTGTGATTAACAAAAAGAAAACCTATCGAATTTACAAAGAAGAGAATCTGCAAGTTCGCACCAAAAAACGTAAAAAATTACAGCGGCCACGCTTTGTTATGTTGGCGCCTTGCCACATGAATGAGCGTTGGTCAATGGATTTTGTTTACGATCAATTAGCTAATGGGCGGCGTTTTCGGGTGCTGAACGTGATTGACGACTTTAATCGAGAAGTCATTGGTCAGCTAACGGCATTCTCTATATCAAGCCTACAGGTTGCTCGTTTTCTAACACAGCTTGGCGAACAGCGCGGCCTGCCAAAACAAATTGTTTGTGATAACGGCACTGAATTTACGAGCAAGGCCATGTTTTTTTGGTCTAGAGAAAATACCGTCAGGCTTGCTTTCATACAACCAGGAAAACCAACCCAAAATGCTTTTGTAGAAAGTTTGAATGGTAAGTTCCGCAATGAATGTTTAAATCAACACTGGTTTCGATCGATTGAAGAAGCCAGAAATGAAATCAACCAATGGAGGCAACACTACAACAACGAAAGACCACATAGTTCACTGAATTATTTGCCGCCTGTTGCATTTGCTAAGCAGGCTGCATAACATGAAAATCTCATCAGTGCCGTGGTATTAACTCAGGGGATAGGTCAAAGCGTTAGAGCTATTTATTCATTTTTTACAAGGAAACTATCGCGGACCCGTGTTAGCGGATGTTAAAAATCGTTTCAGCATTAATATAGCAGCCCAACGTATCCTGAACGAAAATGACCCTGATCTATTATTTTATGAAA
>DATDVD010000089.1:0-4902 GCA_035290065.1 Coxiellaceae bacterium
ATTGGAAAAGGAAATTGGTTCGATTGAAGTAGGTAAACAAGCCGACTTAGTGGCGGTGGATTTAAGCCATTATTTTACACAACCCAATTATAACCCTATTTCTCAGCTAGCTTATGCCGTCAATCGCTTGCAAGTGTCGGATGTATGGGTGGCCGGCAAGGCGCTGCTTTGCAAAGGCGAATTTACAACGCTAGACGTTGATGCTATTGTAAATAAAGCGAAACATTGGCATAAACGAATTAAGCAATACCAAGCTTTTCCTAAACATTCTGTAAGAATGGATACAACTTCTATCAATGAATGACGAGAATGAGACTTCTTTTCTAACGATACTTAAGGGCTGGTTTTCACGCGAACCTCGCACTCGGGCGGAATTGCTCGAACTCTTACAATCGGCCAAAGGTCGGTTAATCAGCGCCGATGGGTTACGAATGATTGAAGGGGTATTGCAGGTATCAGAAATGCAAGTGCGAGATGCCATGATTCCCCGTGCTCAAATGGCGGTGATTGAAGACGATGTCACACCCAATGAAGCCTTACCGACTATCATTCAAGCAGGACACTCCCGCTTTCCCGTGATTTCCCACAATCGTGACGAGGTAATAGGCCTGTTGCTAGCCAAAGATCTATTGCCCTATGTGATGGACCCAAAAACTAAGCCACTTTCTATCCGCGAGCTTGTTCGCCCCGCTATTTTTATTCCTGAAAGCAAGCGCTTAAATGTCTTATTGAAGGAATTTCGTTTAAACCGAAATCATATGGCCATCGTGGTGGATGAATACGGCGGGGTCTCAGGCTTAATCACGATTGAAGACGTGCTGGAAGAAATCGTGGGTTAAATTGTGGATGAGTATGACGCGGATGCCAGTTCTATTGATATTCGGCCCATGGGCCCTAACACTTATTTGATTCAAGCCCTTACTCCTATCCAAGAGTTCAACCAATACTTTAATACACAATGGGATGAGGAAGATTTTAATACCGTGGGAGGATTGGTTATGCAGCGCTTTGGCCATCTTCCCAAAAAAGGAGAATGTATTGAGATGGGTGAGTTCACCGTCACGGTTATGAAAGCCAGCAAGCGACACGTGCATACCTTGCAGGTCGTCAAAAATACCCCTCTGGAACACGCAGACAAACCGGATGAAAATTAAATCCCCCTCTTGGATTTCTAGTATAGCGGCTTTAATCGGCGGTGCGTTCCTTACCTTGGCCTTTGCCCCTTTTGGGTGGAGCGAGCTCACAGTGCCCGCTTTGTTAGTATTGTTCTTTCTATATTGGCGTTATTCGACGATGCCAGCTGCAGTCTGTGGGTTTTATTTTGGTATCGGTTTTTTTTCTACCAGTGCTTATTGGGTTTTTAACAGCATTTATCAGTATGGCCACGCGCCCAGTTGGGTCAGCGGGATTATTACGCTCTTATTCGTAGGAATTTTAGCTTTATTTCTCGCCATTCAAGGGGGTTTAACGGCCTATTTAAAACAAGGCCTGCGTTCTTTTAGCCTCCTTACTTTTCCCGCCACCTGGGTGTTGATGGAGTGGGTAAGAAGCTGGGCGTTAACGGGTTTTCCGTGGGTCTTAGCCGGTGTTAGCCAAACGCAGGGGTTTTTAAAACCTTGGATTCCGATGGTTGGCACGTATGGGGTTTCTTATCTTATTGCATTAACAACAGGGTTTATTTTTTTAATAATAAAAGAAAAAAATAAATTTTCTAAAGTTATTTCTATTGTAGCTGTGGGCTTAATTTGGGGGCTGTTACCTCCTTTTCTTTCCCACACGTGGACTACCCCCTGGGGGAAATCGCTGCGTGTCAGTTTAGTGCAAGGCAATATTCCTCAAAGCATCAAATGGAACCCTACTCAAGTCCATGAAACGCTCGCGGAATACTACGATTTAACGCAAACCCAGTGGAACAGCGATTTGATTATTTGGCCAGAAGGGGCGATTCCTGTGTTTCCAGAAGATATTCCTGCGTATCTTCAGCGTTTACAAAAACAAGCTCGCGTACACGGGGCTGTTTTAATAGCAGGGGCTCCTTTTTACCACCCTGATACCGACGAATACTTTAATGGCATTCTAATGCTTAGTGAGCCGCAGGCTACTTATACCAAACGGCATTTGGTTCCTTTTGGGGAATTCTATCCTCTTAAACGATGGTTTGGGTGGTTTTTTGCTTACTTAGATATTCCTATGTCGGATTTAACCCCTGGCCCTGCCCACCCGCCCCTACTGACTGCCAAGGGGATTAAAATTGCCCCGTTTATTTGCTATGAGATCAGTTATCCTCAAATGGTGTTAGATTCTATCCAGAACGCTAATATCCTGTTAACCGTTACCGACGATAGCTGGTTTGGCGATTCCATCGCCGCTTCTCAGCATCTTCAAATGGCCCAAATGCGAGCCCTAGAGACGCAACGCCCCTTGTTATTTGCTACTAATAGCGGCATTACAGCTATTATTAGCGCGGTGGGAGAGCTCCAGACACTTCCTAGCAATACCACGGCTGTATTGAAAGGAACCATTCAGCCCATGGCAGGCCGTACGCCCCTTTTGTATTATGGGTATTGGCCCGTGGGACTCATCGTTGCTTTAAGCCTGTTGTGGGTTCTGATCAAAAGAGAAATATTAAAATGAAAGTACTGGTTTTAACCGCCATGTTGGAAGAAGCGAAAGATTTTTTCACCACCCTGAGTTTCAAACCTTATGAAACAGAAGGAGTGCGGTGTTGGAAACACGCCTCGAAAGAAACTGAAGTTTTTTTAGCCCATACGGGCATTGGAACGGAAGAGGCTGCCATTACCGTAACCGCTCTCATCCTCCAAATTCGGCCCGACATTATTTTAATGTGTGGTACCGCCGGCGGAATAGCCTCTTCCTTAGAAATCGGTGATTTAATTATTGGCGAAAAAATTATTCATATGGATCTCCATAAAATTCATGCGCTACTAACAGGCACGCCCTTTGAAAGCTGCTTACAAAATCCCAATACCGGAGAATTGCTGGAAATTCATTGGGAAAGCCACCCTCATTTATTAGCCCTAAGCATGGCTAACGCCTTACCTCGTATGCAAAAGGGAATGATTGTTTCGAGTAATATTTTTCCCGCACCTCAGCATCTTTTTGCTGAGATGGTGGCATTGGGGTGCCATGCCATCGATATGGAAGCGGCGGGCGTTAACCGAGCCGCTAGGCGATTTGGAAAAATTCCGGTGCTGACCATTAGAGCCATTAGTAATTTACTGGACGAAACAGGGGCCGATCGAGGAACGCCGGAAAATGGTATGGACGTTTGTTCCACTCGATTGGCCGAATTCTTAAAGATTTTTTTAATAAAAATTAATGAAACCAACCCTCATTTTACATTAACCGCGCTTCAATAACGTTCTTAACTTTTTTCATTCCGAGGAGTGCCAGGACTAGAAACACCCGAAAAGTTAGGAAGACGTTGATGAGCATCGGTCATACTCGGCATTAATTGAAGGTATTGACTGATAGCTGGGACCTCACCGACACGAAACAATAAACTCGTCTCATTTAAAACAATACCCGTTCGCGTGGTCGTCGACTTCCCAAATTGCCGAAAAGCAGCCATCCCTCTTATATCGGGATTATCAGAAAAATATTGAGAAAAATCAAAATCGTTACCACCTTTTTTGGCGATTCCCATTAAATTTCCAAACTGAGTGACCACCACTTTGGCACTGATATTTTTGCCATAGGTGTTTACAAATTGCTCGAAAATTTTTGGGCTTTCCAGCAAGACACCTTCTGCAACGGTATGTACCATAGCCTCCGAGGTATTTACTTTAATCTGACCCGATTGAATGCCATTTTTAAGCCATTGTAAAAAAGCTTCAGCGTCTTGTGTTTCCGGCGTATTTTGCTGTTCTACCTCTGCAAAAGGCAATAAAAATCCTTCTGCGCCGGGCGTTTCCAAAAATTCTTTGGCGGCATTTAAGTCGCTAATAATGCGGCCTTCTAATTGGTCATCGCCACGAAGGGCTTGAAGCCATTCGGTAAACACTTTCTCGTCACCAGCAAGCCAGTCAAAAGATTCGGGCGCCAGCAATTGCCGAGCCAAGAATGTGGTGATCGGATAATGTGCACCCGGATACGCCGTCTCGCGAAAGTACAATTTATAGCGAGCGCCTTCTTGTGCCAACATGCTGCCTTGAAAAGGAAGCCAATGGTGGGCACAGGTTCCATTGGGTTGCGTAAGAATGACTAATTGATTCGTAAATGTTTTCCCTATACCCCTTAAGAGGGCGGCGGAAAAAGTGGCGAAGGTCCATAAAGCAGGGAGTTTTCGTTTACCCAATTGGCCGGAAGCACTGTCGCGATGAGCTTGCCATACGGTGGCATAGGCTAAGGATAAATGAGTGTTTAATAAACTTCCCAAATAATTAGTAGAAGTCGTAGGAATAAGCTGAACAAATTCTGCAAAATCGCAGACTAGCCTCTCATAAACAGGCTCAAAATACTCAGCGGGTAAATTCGCCAACCCTTTGAGTTGATCCAGAAGATCCTGATAGCGCTTGGCGTTTAATAATTTCTTAACCGGCAAGACAGGCAATTGATGTCCGGCCCGATAGACCGTCCCTTTGCTTTTTCGGTTGCCGCCCCCGCCGCTTAAGAAGTTCATGAGATTCCTTTTTTCACTCTATTTAAAATAGCGGGATTATGAGCGGTTGTAAATGGGCATTGAATTAGGGCATTAGGTCAAGGTACACTCTCCTCTTTGAAAATATACTAGTTTATAAGAATTATAATGGCATTATCGGAATACGATCCTTCATCGGTGGAACGCGCCGCCCAGCACTATTGGCAGGAACACCATAGCTTTACAGCAGACGAAGAGTCCTCTCGTGAGAAATTTTATTGCTTATCCATGCTGCCCTATCC
>DATDVD010000090.1:0-8807 GCA_035290065.1 Coxiellaceae bacterium
AAAAGTTTGCGAAAGCTGTTCTTCCGCCTGACTTAGCTCTGTATCGGTTGAAAAGCGGATTTGAATAGAGCTGGGTGCAGTGGGAGTAAGACTTATATTTATATAATGAATTTGATGGGAGCGTAAAAATTCAGCCATGACTCGCTCTTTAATTATCGTATCCATGTGTAATTTAATTAAATCAAGTTTAGTTAACCTGCCTTCTAGTAACAATTCATCTGAAAACGTTTCAAATTGAGAATTTGCAAAAGTTTGCGAAAGCTGTTCTTCCGCCTGACTTAGCTCTGTATCGGTTGAAAAACGGATTTGAATAGAGCTGGGTAGAAGGGGAGTAAGACTTATATTTATATAATGAATTTGATGGGAGCGTAAAAATTCAGCTATGGCTCGTACATCCGCGGTTTCGGCGGTAGAAGTAGGAGTTTTTTCTTCAGAGTGGCTCAATACGGCTCTCAGAGGCGTCGATTTTGCCATTGATGCGTGGTGCTTGCAGCATAGAGTTTCATCTAGAGTTTCCACGAATTCAGGGTGTCTTAATAAGTGTTCGGCATACAGACTATCCACAAAGGCTTGCATTAATAACAATTGAGGCTCTCTACACCGTTTTGTAGCATGGGTCATGGCCTGGTGCGCTTTTTCAAAGTTCCCGGCTTTTAAAGCGGCATAGGCTTCTTCAAGGTGTAAATATACTTTTGTTCGTAGTGTTCGTGTATAGAGCTGATAACCGGCTAATTGCTCAAAAGGCGAGCGAACTTCAAACCCAGCAAAAGAATGAAGATGGAGATGCGTGGGCGAAAATGTAATAGTATCGACGAAATGGCAGTCTTCTAGGTGTTGAAGATGATGTCGCCAGAATGGGTTTAAACGCGGAGAGTTAATCAATCCCATGAATAACTTAGAAGAAGGTAATGTAGAATGTTCTTGGTGTTTAAGATACAACGAAATCAATACTTCAAATTGTTTGGGAGCATGCAGTATCTCGCTCAATAAAAGGGCTAAGGCTTCTTTTGAAAGCAGTGAAAGATGTATTTTCCCGTCAGGAAGTTCTTCTCTACGAATAGCTTGAAATAGCTGCTCTTCGAGGGCATGTTCTTCGGGTGTTAACCCAATAATAGGGGGTGAAAAGAGAGTGGGAGTACCTCTACTCATAAGACTATCCGTGTTAAGTATAATCGTTTAAGAGTCTTAGATCGTACGTCGGAGCAGTAAGAAAATCAATATCGGAATTATACGGCAAGAATAGGCAAAGAGCGTAGGAGAACTAGCCAGTCAAGCCCGAACTCAGTTTTGGGGCAGGATGAAGAAGCGCTAGAAAATGAGTGGCCTCCAGTTCAGCCCTTTTAGTGGCTTCGGAAACTACTGCCTTATGCTCTAGTGGGACTTGTCGTTCATAAAATTCAATAATCCCTCTCACCTCCACGGGAGAATCATCTTTTTCATCTCGGCCCAAATGCGCATTATACGCATCTAATGCGCAGGTTTGAGAGGGGTGGGAAGTGCTCGTCGCATTATGAGTAATCAGGAGGCAAGTACTCGCCAAGCGAAGCGCCATGTGCGCATAGGTGATAGCCAGTGAAATACTATTTAAAGCGGCTTCGTATTGCTTGAATTTATAATGATACACGGCTAATGTGTAGGCGGTTTCTGCCATTAACAAATGGCCCGCTCCGGGGTGAATCTCACCGATTTTTTGGGCGAGCCCCCAGTATTGTTGAAGCGTTTCCACCGGTAACAATTGCGCAGTGGTTCCAATGGCCATACGATGGCTTAAATTAAGGCGGTCCATGGATTCAAAATCCCCGAACATGGCACCTAATCCTAAATATTCCTGAGCTTCGACAGGATCTTTATCCTCTAAAAAAAGAAAGGTACTAAATAAATATCTTCCGGCTAAAATGTCGAAAGGGTGACGATAACACCTATCGAGCCGCCTTTCCTGGCCATCGCTCATAAGAAAATGATGAGGGGAGAGAGCCGTTTCCCGTGCGAGTCCTGGAGAAAGTTCGTGCTGATGTTCTAATAATTCTCTCCACCAGGCATTCATTTCTGACGAAAATAGCCACGCACCCAACTCTTCTCGTGTTCTGGCGTAAACGGGTATGAGGCGCAAACTCACCCATAGCTGTATAAAAGTTCCAAAATGAAGTACTCCCTTTTCTTCTTCTCGGCTCATATTGGCGAGGAGCTCTTCTAAAAAGTTTTGTAAAGCTTGAACAACGGTTGCTTGAGCAGAAGGAGCGGCTAATAACGATGAAAAACGGTTTAGCACTTCCTTCTGTGGAGAAGGAAGAGGAGGAGGTGGAGGGGCAGTAAATAATCTAGCACTTGGCCGCATTTTTCTTATTATCCGCTCCTCTCGGGGAATTTCAAGAGGGTTGGCGTCGGGAAAGGGATAAGGTATGCTAACCTTTTTCTCTAAAGGATAGCTTCTATGCAATTGAAAGATCTTAAGCCGGCTCGCCAAGTGCCGGGTGATATCCATGCGATTATTGAAATTTCGGCCAATAGTAGTTCCGTAAAATATGAATTGGATAAAGACACAGGCTTGTTAACAGTGGATCGTTTTATGCCCACCAGCATGTATTATCCTTGTAATTATGGATTTATTCCCAATACGCTCGCGGAGGATGGAGATCCTGCGGATGTATTAGTGGTAACCCCTTTTCCGGTTCAACCGGGCGCATTAATTCGAGTGCGTGCATTGGGTGTGTTACGAATGACGGATGAGGCCGGTGAAGACAGCAAGATTATTGCCGTTCCCATTGAAAAAGTGTGTGTCGCATTTGCCTACATTAAAACGTTGCAAGATTTACCGCCGGTATTATTGGATAGCATTGCTCATTTCTTTGAATATTATAAAGCTTTAGAACCTGGCAAGTGGGTGAAAGTGAAAGGATGGGGGGGTGTTGAAGAGGCGATTCAAGAAATTCAAGCCAGTATTGAGCGGTGTAATAAAAAATAAACGGACGTGAGGGTGCTATGAAAAAAGGGGTGTCGTGGTTAGTGTGGAGTGTGAGTGCGCTCGATGTTCCTTATCAATTTATGTTGCAATCCTCCACCAGCGTAATGATTCCTTTGTTGATGGCTGCTTTCGAAATTAATAAAACAGGTTTAGGGTTTTTAACCAGCAGTTTCTTTTATACTTATTTATTTTTTCAAATTCCGGCAGGTATTTTAGTGGATCGCTATGGTGCACGATTGGCATTGGCCTGCAGCACCGCCTTGTGTGGCTTAGCGTGTGCTTTATTTGCGTGGGCTGATTCCTTAACCACCGCAGAAGCGGCTCGATTGTTAATGGGAATGGCTACTGCACCGGCTGTTCCTGCTACGTTATCCGTAGCAGCCAAATGGTTTTCACCGCAACGATTTGCCATGGTAGCGGGAATGTCTGAAATGATTGGTATGTTTGGCGGTGCGACAGGGGAGGCGTATTTAGCGCGGGGTGTAGAAGCATGGGGTTGGCGTCATACCATGTTGTTGTGCGCAATATTAGGAATAGTGCTAAGCGTATTAATGGGATGGATTGTACGTAATCGCCCGACGAAAGAAAAAATACTCTCTGAGAAACGTATTCATCCCTTCACCGTCATTCAAGAATTTCGTCGTGTGCTACAAGAGCCTCAAGCATGGTGGAATGGATTGGTGGCAGGATTTAGTTTTGCCTCGTTGCCGGCCTTTGCAGGACTTTGGGCTGTTCCCTATTTGCAAAATCGCTATGGTTTTTCTTTAAATACCGCCGGTTTATTAAGTGGATTAATTTTTGCCGGTACGGCGTGTGGATGCCCTTTTTGGGGTTTTATGACGGATAAGATCGGCAAAAGAAAGCCGCTGATTTATCTTAGCAATGCGTTGTCCTTCAGTATGATGTTGTGGATTTTATATGGCCCCACGTTTTCAGCGGGAATCATTGGCGTGGAATTTGTTTTATTGGGATTTATTTCTGCGGTATATGTTGTGCCATTTGCCATTATGCGCGATATCAGTCAGCCTGCTGTGCGTGGAATGGCGATGGGATTTGTGAATATGATGTCTATGATTATCGGTGCGCCGTTGTTACAACCGCTCATTGGTTATTTGTTAAAGTGGAATTATTCAGTGGCGTTAAGTGTATTGCCGCTTTGCTTAGGCCTTTCGCTGTTAGCCACTCTTCGTATTCGAGAAACGCATTGTCGAGAACAATATCCTATGGTTCAGGAAAAAGAAGTGATTAATGAGTATCCTAACCTCGTCGAAAGCGTCTGATAGTGCTTCTATTCTTTATACGGTGTTAGAAGGACCCGCGGCTTTTACGCCTTTTCGATTTTCGCAAAAAAAAATTCCTCACTGTGTTTCAGTTAAGGTGATTTATTTTTTACAAACGACCTCTTCTCTTTCCTCTACTCAATACTCGCTTCTAGCTTCTTTATTACAGGTTACTTCTCTAATTTCCCATACGCAGGCTTTTGTTGTGATACCACGATTAGGTACCTTTTCACCGTGGTCCTCCAAGGCGATGGATATTTTACAAGCCAGTGGACTTTTATCGATAGTGCGCATTGAAAAAGGGATTGCCTACTTTTTTGATAAATCAGTGTCGACGGAAGAAGCCACTCTTTTGTGTGAGCACGATCCGCTGACAGAATCTTTTTTGCCTTATACCGAGCAAGTACCGGCTTTATTATTTACTCCTAAACCCCCTAACGCTTTGCAAACCATTCTTGTGTTAGAAGAAGGAAAAGAGGCGTTATTGCGGGCTAATAAGGAAATGGGGTTAGGGTTACAAGAGATAGAAATTCATTATTTAAATGAGTGTTACGAGCGATTAAATAGGAATCCAACCGATGCTGAATTAATGATGTTTGCTCAAATTAATTCAGAACATTGTCGTCATAAAATTTTTAATACGCGGTGGTGGATAGATCAAAAAAAACAGCCGTATTCACTGTTTCAAATGATTAAAAATACCTATGCGTTACATCCTCGATCAGTACTCAAAGCCTATTCGGATAATGCTGCTGTTTTAAAAGGCTTTGAAGCGCGAGTATTGACGACAAATACTGCTCATCACTATCACTTTAATCAAACATTAGCGCCGATTGTGTTGAAAGTAGAAACCCATAATCATCCCACCGGTATTTCTCCATTTGCGGGAGCTGCAACGGGTGTGGGAGGAGAAATTCGTGATGAAGCCGCGACGGGCCGAGGCGCTTATTCCAAAGCGGGACTGAGTGGTTTTGCGGTATCGCATTTGCATATTCCTGGGTTTTCTCAGCCGTGGGAAAAAACGGCATTAAAAGCCCCCAAAATGGCTTCTTCCTTAACAATTATGTTAGAAGCGCCTATGGGGGCTGCTTCATTTTCGAATGAATTTGGCCGTCCCAATCTGCTAGGTTTTTTTAGGACATTTGAATATGTGGGAGAACCTACTCATTGGGGATATCACAAACCCATTATGTTAGCGGGAGGTATCGGCCATATTCGCGAAGAACACATTGCTAAAAATAAAGTCACTCAATCCGCGCATTTAATTGTATTGGGGGGGCCTGCATTACGCATTGGTTTGGGCGGTGGCAGTGCTTCCTCTGTCACGACGGGTATTCACGACAGTGATTTGGATTTTGCTTCTGTTCAACGTGCCAATCCCGAAATGCAACGCCGTGCACAAGCGGTAATTAATGCGTGTTGGCGTTTAAACGATCGTAATCCTATTCAATCTATTCACGATGTCGGGGCAGGGGGCTTGTCCAATGCCTTGCCAGAACTCGTGAAAGAAATGCATCTCGGTGCTACGATTTATGTACGCGATATTCCTTGTGACGATTCAAGCCTTTCCCCGATGGAAATTTGGTGCAATGAAGCGCAAGAACGTTATGTGTTAGCCATTTATCCTGAGGATATGAAATGTTTTGATACGCTTGCGAAACGTGAACGATGTCCTTACTCCATTGTGGGAAATATAAAATTGCCGGAACAGACAGCAGCCCATTTAAAAGTTCTCGATACCCATTCCCCCCACACAGTGGTGGATTTATCCTTGTCTGCGTTATTTGAAGATTTACCCCGCTTAGAGCGATGGGCCAGTCATGAATCTTCTTTTTCTACAGCATTGGAAACCAGTGTTATTACTCTCAATGAAGCCATTGAACGAGTATTATCTTTTCCGACCGTCGCTAATAAAAGTTTTTTAATTACGATTGGCGATCGATCGGTAGGCGGATTAGTCGCGCGTGATCAGATGGTAGGGCCGTGGCAAGTGCCGGTAGCCGATGTCGCCGTTACGGCGAATAGTTTTACGTCTCATCAAGGTGAAGCCATAGCGCTGGGTGAACGCATGCCCCTTGCTATTTTAGATGCCAAAGCCGCTGCACGCTTGGCGATTGGAGAGGCCATTACGAATATCGCGGCGGCACATATCCCTCATATTACGGATATCAGTTTATCGGCCAATTGGATGGCTACCGTTGATTTACCCGGTGAAAGTGCAAAATTATACGATGCCGTGGAAGCCGTAGGCTTGGAAATGTGTCCTGCATTAGGCATTGCGATTCCGGTGGGAAAAGATTCGTTATCCATGCAAGCGGTATGGGATAACCATGTTGTCAGCTCTCCTGTTTCATTGGTGATTACTGCGGCAGCCGGTGTCCAAGATATTCGCAAAACATTAACACCCGTGTTGGACACAGAAATTGAATCGGAATTGTTATTTATCGATTTGCATGCAGAGCAATTTCCCTTAGGAGGCTCTATTTTAGCACAGTGTTATGATGCCTTAGGAAAAACTGTTCCCGATGTAAAAGAACCCGTCTTATTAAAGAATTTTTTTCATGCCATTCAGCGTTTAAATCAAGAAGGCTATTTACTTGCCTATCACGATCGTTCCGATGGGGGATTGTTGGTCACTCTATGTGAAATGATGTTTGCCAGTCATTGTGGTTTAGAGGTCGATTTGAAGGCGTATAGTGCTCTGCCGCTCGCGGTTTTATTTAGTGAAGGATTAGGGGCGGTCGTACAGATTCAAACCTCTCATCGAGAAAAAGTATTTCATATTTTGCGAGCGTTTCGTTTGGATGAGTGCGTTAATGCTATTGCGAAAATTAATTCTCGAGATGAATTTATTATTTCTCACAATGGCCAAGTGCTTTATCGTCACCATCGTATTCCTTTGCAACGTCTTTGGTCGGAAACCAGCTATCGCCTGCAAGCGTTGCGTGATCATCCCGCCTGTGCGCAAGAAATGTTTGAGGGTTTACTTGATCCAGAAGATCCAGGTTTGCAGGCACATTTGCCGTTTGATATTAAAACTCTGAAATCTTTTGCCATTCACACCTCAAAACCCCGAGTAGCCATTTTGAGAGAGCAGGGCGTGAATGGAGAAATGGAAATGGCTGCGGCCTTTATGCTAGCGGGATTCGAAGCGGTGGATGTGCATATGAACGATTTATTGGCACAGGAAGTGTCGCTCAATGAATTTGTAGGCTTGGCAGTGTGTGGGGGTTTTTCTTACGGTGATGTATTAGGCGCAGGCCGTGGATGGGCCGCCCGTATTTTAAACCACACCGTATTGCGTAATCAGTTTGAAGCATTTTTTCAGCGTCCCGATACGTTTACCTTAGGGGTATGCAACGGCTGCCAAATGTTATCGCATTTAAAAACGATTATTCCCGGCAGTGAGCATTGGCCACTATTTGCACGTAATCGCTCGGAACAATTTGAAGCACGTTTTTCATTAGTAGAAGTTCTGCCATCGCCGTCCTTATTTTTCCAAGGGATGGAAGGTGCCGTGATGCCCATTTGTGTTTCTCATGGGGAAGGGCGAACGGTTTTTGAAAAAGATATCCCGTCGAACGTAGTGAGTTTGCGGTATGTGGATCATTCGAGACAACCAACAGAACGTTATCCCTTTAACCCCAACGGTTCACCCCAAGGCATTACTGGTTTAACCTCGCAAGATGGCCGCGTTACTCTATTAATGCCTCATCCAGAGCGTTGTTTTCGCACCGTACAATGTTCCTGGCATCCTAAAGACTGGGGCGAATACAGCCCGTGGTTTAAAGGATTTTTAAATTTGCGTAGCGTGCAATCATAGTTTAAAAAGAATGCGACACAAAATCTTCGCGTAATTTAAAAAATTTTTGCGTGTATTGTAAGGCTTCATTATTGTCAAAATATTTACAGGTATATAAGAAAGCCGATAAAAATTTCTCATGGCTCCATATATACAGAGAAATACCCGAGTCAATCAGAGGAATAAAAGCATCATATCCTTGGTTTTCCTCTTTACCCATCCCCTCCGGAGAAAAAATAATAGGCTCCCCATAGGTTTTAAGGTTTAAATGAGCAGCAATCTTATAAAGATAATCGCGTATGGTTTCCTCCTGAACCGAAACGAAAAAAAACCCTTCTATTAATAGCCGTTGCCGCAGAATATGAGGCGCAATGTTATTCATGTTGCCGCACAATGGCTCCCGTTTTAAAGAGGGTTTCTTTTAGCTCTTTATCAAAATGAGGGTCTCGTCGTCGAATCCATTCCAGCACCATAGCGGCGTGTTCTTTTTCTTCATCTCGGTTGTGCTCGAGGATTTTTTTTAATTCCTCATCTTTACAGGCATCCATTCGCTGGTTATACCAGTCCACAGCCTCCAACTCCTCAATCAAAGAAGTAATAGCCCGATGCATATCCCGCGTTTCATCGCTCAACTCCGGAATAGGCTCGTGGTAACCTTCATGGGACATACAGCTCTCCTTAATAAAATAGTAGAAAAGTATTTAAACATAAATTCTTCTAGCCCTCAAACCCGCTGTCTTGGCGCGTCCCTCATCTTCTAATC
>DATDVD010000091.1:0-3776 GCA_035290065.1 Coxiellaceae bacterium
AGGCGGTGATATCTTGTATCGCCACAGACGGCGCCGGTGGAAAAAGATCTGGCCACAGACGAGAGGAGTTGAATAAAATGTTGAAGGGAACTCCAATGGCACAACTGCCGAGTGGAATAGTAGGAATATTATTGACGGACCAACTGAATACGCGCGGCGTATTTTTTCCATTGTCCGAAAATGTTGCCGTTAATGTGAAAGGACCTTTTTGTTGTTTTTTAATTAATAATAAGAGTCTTTTTAGGAATTCATTGGTGATAGTAGCAGAAGCTTGAAGTGTCCAAGCGCCATCTCGAGTAACGGGTATTGCCGAGCCATCAAAATAAGAAGAGGTAAGCGTTGCTTCTGAGGCATTTAGTAGTAAGTGTGAATCTACCAGTTGGTCCAATCGGGTGGATACCCTAAACATGTTGCCTAAGTCTTGATCTTCATCAATTTCTTCGTAATAAGAACCTCGAGGCGAAGAAGGGGTGAAAGTGGCCGTTAAGGAGCGTTCCACCGTGGGCACACTCCAAGCACGGCGTCTGGTGCCGGCCCTGTTTGTTGCTTCTGATTCAAACCTAAATCCTGTAACTTGATCGGCCGGCACGGTGCCCAAGAAACCCATAGCAGGGCTAAAGGAGGCCCAAGCGGGTATATCAATGACGGTGAGGTTGAAAAACGTGTCATTCAGAGGATCGCGCCAGAACCAAGAGGTAGGTAATTGGAACGCTTCGCCATTCAACGCACTGAGAGGCAATTGGTTTTGTGGGTTAAACTGCGGGGTGAAATCAGGGACGGTGAGTGTCCCTTCATTAATAATCACACCCCCTAGCTCATCGATGGCGGTAATAGTAACAATCGTTAGGCCGCCATCCCGTAATGCGGTAGTGCCATTGAGGGTTATCGTAGTGTTGAGGGAAACCGGGGTGCCGAGAGCCACCTCCGTTCCATCTGCATCATTGCGAGCAAATAGCCAGGAGGGGGGCGTTGGGCTTACGATAGAAATGGTAAGTTTTAATTTTTTGTTAGGGTCGTTGTAGTCTGAAGATCTGACCGTGTGGGTAAAGGTAGCGCCGATAGGCAAGCTTCGGGTCGGCAGTTGGCCTGCGGCAAACAGATAGGGAGTGCCATAAAAAGTTTCCATAAGAGAGGTAATATCATCTAAATTAGTCCATGGATCTTCGGATAATGCGGCGTTGGTTATGGTTGCAGTGGTGTTTGTATAAGAAGCGGAGAGAGAATTAGCGACTAATCGATCGGGGGTTAGAATTCCAAAAGATAAAATATCCGGTTGTGTGAGCGCTATATTTAAAGCGGGGGTTAGACCTACCATCATAATATCAGGGCGAATCCTAATAAAATGAGGGCTATTGCCCGCCATTAAAATTCGTCCACTGGCTAGCCGGGTAACGGCCTGGAATGCTTCCGAGATTCCGCCTAGATCATTCACTGTATAACTGTCTAAATAAGCCCCATCTGAAGCGCTAAATCGACTGATAATGGGGGCGTTTCGACCATCATTATTAACCGTGTATGAACTCACTGCTAGAACAGTATCTGCATCAAGTGACAGAATATCCATTATATTATAGCCACGGGTGCCTGTAGTAATACTGAGCTCTACCTGGCTAGCCCACCGAATAACGCTGCCATCGGGCGAGAGTTGCATCAAATAATTACTAGAACTAGTGATTGGGCCTGTTACGATTAAATCTTTATTAGGGGCCTCCACCATAGCCTCAACGCCAGTGGTTGTTCCTCCCAAGCCTGAATAAAAACGTGCCCACTTTACACTCCCATCTCGTATATCGACAGACATAAGATGACTAGAAAGGCCGGACACTTTTGGCCCTATAATAACTTCATTATCCCGAATGATGGCGCCCAATATACCATTCACCTCGTTAGTAAAGGCGTATTTTTTTTGCCAGTTGGCAGCTCCCGTGAGAGGATTTCTACTGCTCACAAAAAGCTTTGAGGGCGAGCCGTTTATACTCCCAACGACAATAATTGCACCGTTTGTGTAAAAAATTCGTCGCAGTGAGACATGACCCACATCGCTCAATTGCAGGCCCCATTTCAAAGCGCCTGTTTCACTGCCCATACATAATAGAAGACCTCTTGCCGATTGTGTAGCAGGGGCAGTTCTACCTGCTGCACAAACAGTATTGTCGAAAAAAACTATGGCTGTGAAATCATCGGGATCTGAAGTGGCGAAAGTCATGGCCCGTTCTAAGGCTCCCGTCGGGGAAAAAAGGGCAATCAACCCATTACCATCAGTAGTTCCTGCTACTGCAAATCTGTCGTCGGGTAAGCCCAGAATAGTGAGAGCAGTTTGAACTTTAAGGCTAGCACGCCCAAAACTAATCGCTAATGAATTATTTTCATAAGGAAAACTCGTCGCCAACCGCCGCGGTTCGCTGACTCCATGCCGCGATAAAGGATCCTCTACCAAGCCCTGCCCTAAAGAATCAGACAAGGAAAACAAGGCCTCACGAGGGAAAGCATCCATTCCGCTGGGAACGAGAGCTGTGCTCGGCTGAGCCCCTCGCAGTTGATAGCCCCTGGCCCCTTGAAACCCCGCTGCCAGCACAAACAATGCAGTGCTGACGCGGTGCTCGGAGGCAACCTGCATCAAACTGCTGGTAGCTTTTCGAATAAACGCAGGCGTGGCTAAGAGCCAAGTGGTAACTTGTGTGAGAGCGGAAGAAGGTTCTTTGAGAGAAATAGTTTCTGGTTCTTCTTCTACTGCCTCTACCCGTCGAAGAGGTCGCAGTTCTGCGGGCAGTGCACTCAGTGTTACCGTAACACCGTTGAGCCAATCCATAAATAATTGTGTCGCTTCTTCTTGCGCGCTCAGCAATCGATCTTGTTCGCCCAGCTCTCTTTCCAGCTCTTCTTGCTCTGGAAGACCCTGCATGTCCGCCCGTTTCCACCGAATATAAGCCAAAGCACTTAACGTGGTAGCTTCTTCGGTCGTGGCTTGAAGCTCTTTTTTGAGTTGGTTAAGGCCGTGTAAATAAACATCGCGATGCACAAAACGACTGTAAAATTCCAAGTTTTGTTGAGCATCACGTTGATTAAACGACTCCAACTTAGAATGATTAAAAAAATGATTCAGCTCTTGAACAAAAGCGTCTTCTGTAAATTCCCATTCTTTTTTTAGTGTTTGGCAAAATTGTTGTTGGGCAGCATCCACGAGAGAGCGCTCAGCCACACTGCCTCGCTCCATAAAGAATATTTTTAAAGACGATAACAAACTATCGACATGAGCCGGTGAAACCCAAGAGTTCTCAAAGGGAAAATAGGTTAAGGCTTCTAATTGGGCTTCGAGCTCTTCGAGTGATAAACGTCCTGCCTCAAAATCGGTTTGAAGATCGCTTACGAAAGTAGTGGTAATGGCTGTGTAAAAAAGAGGATCACTTTGGGCTGCCTCCATCGAGACACCCATATAAGAGGAATGGCCTTCTGAAGCAGGGGAAAATAATGTGTCAGAAATAGCAGAAGTAACCGCAGAGAGTCCGCTCCACAGAAAGGAAGGAGCACCCGATAAAAGAGAGGCAGCCCCCTTTAAAAGGCCTGACGGCGAAGAGATCTCTGCCCTTGCCCGCGCGATTAATTCCATTAGGGAGTAGCCTGGCATAAGCCGTATCCTCTCAATCCATGGCTTCCAAAATCCGACAAATTGTCCAAAATATGAACAGTGATTCTACGCTTTTGGAGGGGGGATAGCAACTGTGGAGAATACGACCTACAGGAGAATTCTAGCCCCCATCTCCTTGCTTTCCTCCCCC
>DATDVD010000092.1:0-12915 GCA_035290065.1 Coxiellaceae bacterium
GGACCTGTTTGTAAATTATCCCGCCGTGAAAAAACGGATTTAAGCATGAAAAGTGGCGTACGTGCCATTGATACCAAATGCAATATGGAACGCATTCCCGGCCAACACTGGGCGCGCCGCGGTCGTACGACCGATTACGGCATACAAATGCGCATGAAACAAATTATCAAACGTTACTATGGATTATTAGAACGTCAATTTAGAAATTGTTATGAAGAAGCCGATCGCCAAAAAGGATCAACCGGTGAAAATTTATTGAAATTGCTGGAATCCCGTTTGGACAACGTGGTTTATCGCATGGGCTTTGCCACCACACGTGCTGAAGCACGCCAATTAGTTTCTCACCGTTTAATACTGGTGAATGATAATGTCGTCAATATTCCTTCTTACTCCGTGAAACCCGGAGATGTCATTGAAATACGTGAACGTGGTAAAAAACAAATGCGTATTCAAGCGGCATTGGAATTAGCGGCGCAACGTCCTATAGCGGCAGGATGGGTCGAAGTCGATGCGAAGAAAATGAAGGGCACTTTTAAAAATTATCCGGATATAGCGGATCTTCCGTCGGAATTTAAAGTGAACTTGGTGGTTGAATTGTATTCGAAGTAGAGGTTTAAGAATGCAAGATATTTATCAAAGTTTTTTAACGCCTAAAAATATTCAAGCCCAAATCGTGGGGCCTAATACGTCTCGCGTTACGCTGGAGCCTTTTGAGCGTGGTTTTGGTTATACATTAGGTAATGCGCTGCGTCGTATTTTACTTTCTTCTATGCCAGGTGCTGCTGTTACGGAATTGCATATCGATGGCGTATTGCACGAATACAGCTCGATTGACGGTGTACGCGAAGACGTCGTGGATATTTTGCTAAACCTAAAAGGCTTGGCCATTAAATTATCCAATCCCAAAGGGGTAAGTCTGCGTTTGAAGAAGAAAGGCGTAGGCCCTGTTACAGCGGCTGATATTGAAGCTCATCCGGATGTAGAAATTGTAAATCCTGAGCATTTGATTATGCATCTTACCAAAGAAGCAGAAATCAATATGACGCTGCGTGTAGAAAATGGCCGTGGTTACCAACCCGTCAGTTCACGCGAAGAAGAAGAACGCCAAGTAGGCAGTTTATTATTAGACGCTTCCTTCAGTCCTGTTCGCCGTGTGACGTATTCGGTGGAAAATGCGCGTGTTGAAAAACGCACAGACTTAGATAAATTAATTATTGAAATGGAAACCAACGGTACGTTGGAACCCGAAGAAGCCATTCGTCGCGCTGCAACGATTCTTCAACACCAATTGGGTGCCTTTGTAGAATTGCAACACGAACCGGTTCGTCATGAGGGCGGTCGTAAACAAGAATTAGACCCCATTTTATTGCGTCCCGTCGATGATTTAGAATTAACGGTACGCGCGGCTAACTGCTTAAAAGCCGAAAATATTTATTACATTGGTGATTTAGTGCAACGCGCTGAAAGTGATTTGCTCAAAACTCCGAATTTAGGTAAAAAATCATTAATGGAAATTAAAAGTGTGTTGGCTCAACGTGGTTTAAGCTTAGGCATGACCATTGAACCGTGGCCTCCTGCAGAATTACAAGAACAGGTATAATACGATGCATCACTTAAAAGCCGGTAAAAAATTCAATCGTACTTCCAGTCATCGAAAAGCCATGTTTCAAAATATGGCCGTATCGTTGATTAAATATGAGCAAATCAAAACCACATTGGTGAAAGCCAAGGAATTGCGTCGTGTCATAGAGCCATTGATTACATTAGCGAAAAGTGATTGTCTTGCTAACCGTCGTTTAGCGTTTGATCGTTTACGCGATCGCGACGCTGTTACCAAACTATTCGTAGAATTAGGTGTTCGCTCTAAAAAACGCACCGGCGGTTACCTCCGTATTTTAAAATGCGGTTTCCGCTCCGGCGACAACGCCCCCGTGGCCTTCGTTCAATTAGTGGATCAAAAAACCACACAACCCCAAAAACCCTCCGACAAGCCCAAAGCCGCATAATTTATTCTCCCTATATAATTTCGATCCTTATATTCCCGTATATTCCCGTAGGGGCAGACCGTGGTCTGCCCTTCTTTTTTCATAATAAATCTTGTGCAAGTTCTTGGGCAGACCACGGTCTGCCCCTACAGGATGCTTATAATTTAAGATTATTTTGTGAAGGGAGAGTAGTCAACGCCGTCATTGCGAGTTCTTCTCTCATCCAATTTTTGATTCAACAGTTTCGCTTCTTTTAATAATCGACAAAGCACCGTTAAATAATTAATTACATCGTTATTAACAGCTTCGCTAATAGGCTCATACAAGGAAAAGCGTGCTAAAGATTCCGCTTGTTCAATTCGATCGGTGAGCGCATCTTGGATAAAGAGATCGCTAGAATCTTCTCGTAATTCGTAAATATCAGCTATCGCTCCCATGAGATATATCCTTTGAATGATTGACAGGAACAGCCAGCCCTAATTTGGTTTTTAATTGCTTTTCTTGTTTTAAGCACTGCAGAATAATAGCCTTTTCTCTCTCCAAAGCCTCTTCTAATTCCGTAGCTTTACTCAGATGATAAGATAACTTATTTCGATTGTTGCGCATTGTCTTGCGTACCCCCTCTAGGGTTGAAGGTTTAGCATGGTATAGGCCCTGATTAATAAGAGGGCTTTCTTCCTGTGGGATCTCCTGCCATTCTGGTTTCATTCCTCACCTCCATGATTAAGGCTCAACTTAATCATCAGGATAAATTATACATAATATGTATATAAAATGTATACAAATTACAAAGAAGAGGGCTCAAGTATGGCAAATTTCCTACAGGCTGGTATGAAAATAACTTTATTTGTTGACGATTTTTATATATTATTTCAACAAATTACAAAGATATCAGAAGGAGAATGCAAGTGTCTGATAATTTAGATAAATCTTGGCATCTGGCTAACCATGAGAATGTTAAGGATCTGACGGAATTTGAATTTTTATTATGGCGAGCTTTTTATGGGTTTATTCGTTGGCAAGAAGACTGTGAAAGTAAAATTAATAGTCTCACCTTAACAGGCCATGAATTAGCTTTGCTTCATATTATTCGTATGAATGATGCACCAAAAACTATTTATGAAGTGGCTCGGCTTTTAAATCGCGATGATATTTCTAATGTGCAGTATGGAATTAAGAAGTTGGCACAATTAGGATTGGTAGAGCAGGCTAAAGATGGAACTCAAAAAGCAGTGAATTATCAGGCTACCAAAAAGGGTATTAAAGATACGGATCTTTATACAAAAACTCGAGAACATGTCTTAGGGGAAGTTTTTAAAAACACAGAGGGACTTCAAAATATTAAGGAAACTATTAAAACCCTTGCTTTAATGAAAAACGTTTATGATGAAGCAAGTCGTGTAATGTCAACCTATAAAGGATTAGCAAGCAAGGAATAGCGCTTATAAAAAGGATAAGCGATATGAGAGAAATTGCTATTATTGGTGCAGGGCAAGCGGGTGTTCAATTAGCCATCGGCTTGCAAAAACAAGGCTTAACAGTTCATCTTTATAGTGATCGTACTGCTGAGGCTATTCGTAATGGCCGGGTTTTATCAAGTCAAGGGGTTTTCCATACTGCTTTGAAATATGAGCGAGAGTTAGGTTTAAATTTTTGGGATAATTCTTGTCCGCCTAATACCTGTATTCATTTTTCGATTGCTGATTTAGTAAAAAAAATTCCTTTTATACATTGGGAGGGTCACACTCAATATTTCTATCAGTCAATTGATCAACGCCTAAAAATACCTGCTTGGATGGATTTTTTTGAAAAACTAGGTGGAAAAATTATTATTCAATCAATTGATGAAGAAGCATTAGATACTATTATTCCCTCTCATGATCTTACTTTAATTGCGACCGGTAAAGGAGAAATGGGTCAATTATTTGAGCGAGATGATGAAAAATCAACTTTCTTACAGCCTGCAAGAAAATTAGCACTCGTTTATTTAGAAGGAGTCGAACCTTATCCTTATCGGGGAGTTTCTGCCAACCTTATTCCCAATGTGGGGGAATATTTTATTATGCCGGGATTAAGTTTGAGTGGTCCCTGTGAAATGATGTTTTTTGAAGCAATTCCCGGCGGGCCATTTGATTGTTGGGAGGATATAAATGATGCAAATTCTATTTTTCATCAGGGTGTTAAACTCTTAAAGGAATATATTCCGTGGGAAGCTAAACGGTGTGCTCATGCTAAAGTGACCGATTCCCAAGCATTTTTACGAGGAAGTTATACTCCTGTTATAAGAAAACCAATTCTAAAAACTAGGAAAAATAATATTGCATTAGGATTAGGAGATGCTGTAGTTCTCAATGATCCCATAGCAGGCCAAGGAGCGAATAATGCCAGTAGAGCAGCGAAAATATATTTAGAATCTATCGGAAAAAATATTGCAGGTTCATTTGATAGAACATGGATGCAGGAGACTTTTAATCAATGGTGGGAAGATGTTAAATGGAGTACCGAGTGGACCAATTTATTTTTAATGCCACCTGAGCCCCCTGTTTTAGAGTTATTGAGAATGGCAGAGAAGAATCCCGCCATGGCTAATTTTATAGCTAATGCTTTTGATGACCCAAAACAATTATTAATTTATTTGAAATCTGAAGAAAAGACAAAAAATTTTATGGCCAGGATGGCTTTATCAGAAGTAGTCATTTAACAGGAGATATCCTATGGCAAAAAACCCTGAAAATTCCAATTGTAATTTAGAGACTTTATTAGCCGTAAATAAAACCTATGTTGAGCAATTTAAGCTATCGTCTTTAATAGCTTTTATACAAAGTCCATCAGTGCACGATGAACATGCTCAAAAGACTTTATTAGATTGCATTCAATTATTTTCTGACCATTTTCAAAAAATGATAACAGCTCGATATTTGACAACGGAAAAAACTTTTTTCAAAAAAATAGCCTTGGAACATTTTAAAGAGGAATTTGGTCATAATGAATTGTTGTTAAAGGATAGAAATAATGAACCTCCCGCTTGGGATCCTATTTTAGATGCAACGGCGAGTTGGTTTATATGGAAAATGATTGAATTAGATAACATCGAAAAAACCTTTTTAATGCATCTTGTTTTGGAGGCTAGTGCAAATGTCTTTTTT
The DNA here is from genome assembly GCA_035290065.1 of Coxiellaceae bacterium. Classification (GTDB taxonomy): domain Bacteria; phylum Pseudomonadota; class Gammaproteobacteria; order Coxiellales; family Coxiellaceae; genus DATDVD01. The sequence goes on from DATDVD010000092.1 coordinate 5,132, forward strand.
TCTGAGGCTGATCGGGTAATGCAACAATATGGTATAACAAAATATTTTTCATTACATGCTGAAGTCGATGAAGATCATGAATTGATGGGTTTGAAATTACTAGAAGGATTACGTGAGCAAGAATATTTTTATTTATTTCAAACTCAAAAACAAGGATGGGAAATGATAACCGCTGCTTGCGATAGAATAGCGAAAATTATTGAAAACTCTCAAATGAATCCCTATCGGCTTAAAAAGAAAAAACAGAAAATCTATAATAATGTGCGATGGATGACAGGTTAACAGTTTTCGCTCCGGCGACAACGCTCCTGTGGCCTTCGTTCAATTAGTGGATCAAAAAGCCACACAACCCCAAAAACCCTCCGACAAACCCAAAGCCGCATAATTTATTCTCCCTATATAATTTCGATCCTTATATTCCCGTAGGGGCAGACCGTGGTCTGCCCAAGAACTTGCACAAGATTTATTATGAAAAAAGAAGGGCAGACCACGGTCTGCCCCTACTTTATTTTTAGACACGTTCTTAATATTATTTTAAGATTTTTCCGGTATAGATAAATTCTGTTAAAAAAACAGAACCGCTACAAGGAGAAAATTAAAATGTTTCGATCCTCTAATTCAGGCTCTGGAACGGGCGCCCCAGAAGAAGAAAAGCCCAGTACACCCCAGCAAGCTACAAGATTGCCCACCGAAGGTGGTGCCCTACGAGCGGGTTCTACAGTAGGATGGCTACCGCGAGATCTATGGGGGCCTTCAGAAGGAGACGGAGATGGTTCTGCTCTCCCTCCTAGCCTAGGGAGAGGAATGGCAAGCAGAACAGTGAGTACACCGGGGAATGGGCCTACTCTTGATGCGAGACTTCCCTCCCTATCTATTATTCCTCGGGATATGCTTCCTACCCCCTCCTTTAGCAGCAGAACCCTAACATTACCTCCTGGCGCAGGATTGGCTTTTCCTCCGCCTCTTATTCCTCTGCGCCGCCCAGAGATTAGTGTTGCTAGTACTATTCCGGAGGGAATGGAAGGTGATGGTTACTCAGGTGTTGGCATGCCACCACTTTCTGCTCTCCGTCCCCTTCGCGCCTCTCTATTCATGCCTGGCTTAGCTCCTGTGCCAGCTGCTAGACCCGCTCTTGCGCGAGCTGCGCCAGCGCTTCCACCAGCCGCCGCATTAGCATTGGCCTCCGATACATCGGTGTTCACTTCCGACCCCAGTGAGCGAGAGGCAAGCGAGCTGGAGGCAAAATATCAGATAGAAATTCGTGTTTCGGGTAACAAACTGAGGCTCCTTTTCAGGAACGTCGAAGGTGCTGCGGAGAACGCTTTACCCCGATTACGCCCCGTTTTTTTAGGCTTATTTGAAGATAAGCCGGAAGCTGAAATTCCTGCTGCAGGTGGCTATAGCGTGCCTGCATGGGGCCGTGTATGGAGCATTTCTGGGGGGGCAGAAGCTCGCTTAGAGATATGGTATTCCTTACGATCGCTAACCGATGCACAGATAAATGCGGCTATAGGAACAATGGTGGCTGCGTTAGGATTAAATGATGAAGAAGACGTACCCGCTGAAGCCATACCTGTGGTTAGTGTCAGTACACTGGGTGAGCGAGACTATGTGACAGCTCTTCCTTTTACAGCGATAACGCACTTTCAGGTTGTGGCTTGTTGTGAAGCTTTTATGGACCATACGCGTCGTGAGTGGATAAGAGACCGAGCACCACAAGATCGTGCTATTGCCACTGAAGCGCCTTCTGTAGGTCCTAATCTCCGAGGAGTAGCTCTTTTTGGCGCTGCTCCGGCTGCTCCAGACGCTGCCAGAAGAAGTGCCACAGCCGCACCTGCAAGCAGTGCGGTAGCTGCGAGTGCTGTAGTAGTTGCTCCCGCTGGAGCTGGTAGTACAGTGGTTGGTGCTTCCGCTGGAACGGCAGGGGGAAGTGCAGCGGTTAGTGTTTCGGCTAGAGTTAGAAGTAGCAGGGCTGCAACAGCGACGCCAGCTGCAGCTGGCAGTGGATCTCGAGAGGGCGGCCTTACTAGCGGTATGTCTGCGAGAGGATCTGGAGCTGTAGGTATTGCCTCGGCAGCTGCTGCTGCCTCAGCTGCCGCAGGAAGTGCCCTCCGTTCAAACTCTGCCTGGCCTGCTGCTCCTGCCGCCGGTGTGCCCGCGGCTCGAGTTTTAGGCCGTACTGGAACAGGAGCTCCGGCATCACGCCTAGGTCGTCCTTATGTAAGAAGTTAACTATTTCTATAAAAAAACAGGCGATATTTCCGTTTGATTAAACCAAATTCGCCATTCTTTGACTTTGCCGCTTTCAAGTTTATATAAATTCATCACATCGAGTTTAACTGGTTTCCCATCCGGTGTATGGGTAGCTTTTTGTTCTACGCGAAAGGCTATACGATCTTCCCCGGCGATAACATCCTTTACCTCGCTTTTTAAATCCTTATATTTTTTGTGTATATTGGATAAGCGTGATTTTAAATCGTTCAAATCAAATTGTTTTGACACTGAGTGATTAAACATTATAAGGCCTGAGGCAAAATATTTATCAAGCATGTGTTCGTTACCAGGTGCAAACGCGGTTACAAATGAATCGAACGCGAATTTATTTGCATCATTGTTGATCATGAATTAAGTCTCCTGGGGTTGGGAAACAAGCATTATAAATACTCTAGGCTAAAACGGAATATCATCGTCCTCAAAGCCGGCTTCTTCGGCATGGGCTGCTTGAGGCGCTTGATTGGAGGCTTCTTCGTAAGCGGTGCCCGCGTGATTATTATTACCGCCTCGACTATCCAGCATTTGCATTTCGCTGGCGACAATTTCGGTGGTGTAGCGATCGGTGCCACTTTTATCTTGCCATTTACGGGTGCGTAGGCTGCCTTCAATGTAAACTTTGGAGCCTTTTTTCAAGTATTCGCCCACAATTTCGGCTAATCGATTGAAAAACACCACGCGGTGCCATTCGGTGCGTTCTTGCATTTCACCGCTTTGTTTATCTTTCCAGCCACTGCTGGTGGCAATCGTGGCGTTGGCCACGGCGCTGCCGGATGAGGTATAGCGTACCTCGGGGTCTGCTCCTAAGTTACCAATTAACAATACTTTATTGACTCCCCGGCTCGCCATAAATCCCCCTTATGCTTGAAATTGATTTAGCCTACACTGTTCAATGCCGTTTCGCAATTGCTTTTCATTGCACTGATTTTTATCTATTTTCAGCAAAAGAAAGTGGTCTTGAGCCATTAAGGCGACCTCTTTCACCCCGTCCATTTTTTTTAACATACCTAAAATACGTTGGGTATCCGAGTTTGAATCGTACGGTAACAAGAGGGTGGAAAGGTAAGGGGGTTCGGGCATGGTGAAGACCATTCCCAACCAGAGACCTGCTAATCCCGCACATAAATAAAATATTCCTGCTATGTCCCAGTGCGCCAAGGCTAATCCTCCGATCGCACCGCCACAAAAAATCCCTAAAAATTGTGCCGTGGAATAAATACCCATTGCTGTGCCTTTGTTTAAAAGCGGGGAAATTTTAGAAACGAGCGAGGGTAAGAGAGCTTCTAATAATGTAAATGCGCTAAAAAAAAGCACCAGACCTATAGAAAAGATTTCCTTGGAGGGATCGTGAAAAAAAGACAAAACGAGTTGCACGAAAAAAATCGTTCCTACAGCCCCGATCAATACATTCTTCATCAGCCGTTTTTTTTCTGCCAACCAAATAAATGGAACCATGACCACAAACGCAAGCAGTAAAATTATGACATACAATAACGTTTGTTGATGAGGCGTGAAATCATACCGATGTGTTAAAACGGAGGGCAAGGCCAAAAAAAGCGCTGTCAGCAGGGCATGTTGAATAAAAATGCTGATATCCAATCGCATTAAATTTTTATTTTTTAATACGGATAAAAGGCGAGACGGTACGCTTTCCACGCTGGCATCGACAAGCAATCGCGGTGGAGAGGGGACGGCGATATATAAAATAACCATGCCTAGGCCTGCTAACAACGCGGTGATCCAAAAAATACCGGAAAGGTGAACCGTTGTATTGAGCAGAGGCCCTGCGATCATAGCGATCATAAACGAAAGCCCGATGGTCATTCCCATGAGTGCCATGGCGGGGGTGCGGTGTTCATCCGGCGTTAAATCGGCCAATAGCGCGAGTACTGTGCTTCCAATAGCGCCGGATCCTTGCAAAGCGCGACCAATAATAATGCCCGTAATAGAAGTGGAAAGGGCTGCCATCACACTGCCCAGTCCAAATAACAGGAGTCCCAGGGTAATCACAGGCTTTCTACCCCAATGGTCTGAGAGCAGTCCGAACGGTATTTGCAAGCATCCTTGTGTCAGCCCATAAATCCCCAATGCCATTCCCACCAACACCGGTGTTGCCCCACTAAACTGGAGCGCCTGAGTGGAAAATACCGGCAAAATCATAAACAACCCCAACATGCGCGCAGCCATAATGGAAGCAAGAGCGAGAATGGATGTGTGAGGAAATTTCATAAGGTTATTCAAAATTTCTTGTCCCCTCTCCCGTAGGGGCAGACCGTGGTCTGCCCTTGTGGTTTAAACCTTGTGCCATGTTCCTGGGCAGACCACGGTCTGCCCCTACAGGTATTCACGTGGGTTTCCGTGCCTTTATTAGGCTTGATCTTCAAATTGACGTATAATAGCCCATCTAACTTCAAAAACGAATCATGACAGAGATCATTAGCCTTCGAGGCGTGCGCACTCATAATCTTAAGAATATCGACGTGGATATTCCGCGTAATCAGTTAGTAGTGATTACGGGGCTCTCTGGATCGGGCAAATCCTCCTTGGCGTTTGATACGTTGTATGCAGAAGGCCAGCGACGGTATGTCGAATCCTTGTCCGCCTACGCCCGGCAATTTCTTTCCATGATGAGTAAGCCGGATGTGGATTTAATTGAGGGCTTATCGCCGGCTATTTCCATTGAACAAAAATCCGCTTCGCACAATCCTCGTTCCACCGTCGGCACCACCACCGAAATTTACGATTATTTACGGTTATTATTTGCACGAGTGGGCATTCCTCGTTGCCCCGAACATCAGGTGGAATTAGAAGCGCAAACCGTTTCACAAATGGTGGATACCGTTTTAGCGATGCCTGAAGGAACTTCTTTAATGTTATTAGCACCAATCGTGCGAGCGCGTAAAGGCGAGCATGTGCAAGTGTTCGAAAAATTAAAAAAAGAGGGGTTTGTGCGAGCGCGTGTCGATGGCACCGTGATGGATATTGATCATCCCCCTGTATTATCGCTCCGCCAAAAACATACCATTGAAGCCGTGGTAGATCGTTTTAAAGTGCGAACCGATCTCCAGCAACGATTAGCCGAATCATTTGAAACGGCTTTAAACAATGCCAATGGATTAGCCATTATTGCGCCAATGGAGGGTAAAGGCACCGAACAATTGTTTTCGTCGCGTTACGCGTGTACGGAATGCGGCTACAGTTTGGAAGAACTTGAACCGCGTTTATTTTCCTTTAATAATCCACAAGGTGCTTGCCCCCAGTGTGATGGATTAGGTGTACAACAATATTTTGATCCTAAAAAAATTATTGTGAGTGAGGAAATTAGTTTAGCGGGAGGCGCTATTCGCGGATGGGATAAACGTAATTTATATTATTTTCAACTACTGCAATCGTTGGCAAAACATTATCATTTCGACAGTGAAAAACCGTGGAATCAATTACCCAAACGCATTCAAGATATTGTTTTACAGGGCAGCCAAAAAGAGCCTATTCGTTTTACTTATATTAGCCCTCACGGTCGACAAGTTCAAAAAACACATCCGTTTGAGGGCGTTATTCCTAACATGAATCGTCGCTATCATGAAACCGATTCGTCAGGGGTTCGAGAAGAATTAGCCAAATATTTATCGGTGGACGCTTGCGCGGCTTGTGAGGGAACGCGATTACGATTAGAAGCACGGCATGTTTTTATGGGGGGAAAAAATCTCCCTGAAATTTGTCGTTTATCCATCGAAGAAACGCTCAATTTTTTTAATGGGTTAAGTTTGAAAGGACATCGCGCTAAAATTGCAAGTAAAATTTTAAAAGAAGTAATCGATCGTTTACATTTTTTAGTCAATGTTGGGCTTAATTATTTAAGTCTTTCTCGCCGTGCGGAAACATTATCGGGAGGAGAGGCGCAACGAATTCGATTGGCAAGCCAAATTGGTTCGGGTTTAGTTGGCGTCATGTATATTTTGGATGAGCCTTCCATTGGTTTGCATCAACGCGATAATGACCGTCTTTTAAAGACGTTAAAGCATTTGCGCGATATTGGTAATACCGTGATTGTGGTGGAGCACGATGAAGAGGCGATTCGTTCGGCTAATTATGTAATTGATATTGGGCCGGGAGCAGGTGTGCATGGGGGGGAAGTAGTGGCAGTGGGCACACCGGAAGCGGTGATGAAAAATCCACGCTCATTGACGGGGCAATATTTATCCGGCAAAAAACGCATTGAAATTCCTAAAAAACGATTGTCTTCAGCAACGCGTCCCCGCATACGATTGAGCGGTGCCACACTGAATAATTTAAAAAATGTAAAAGTAGAAATCCCCATCGGTTTGATGACGTGTGTAACGGGTGTGTCAGGTTCAGGCAAATCCAGTTTAATTAATGACACCTTATTTCCCCTTGTATCGCGGGAATTAAATCGCGCCTATTTGCAACATCCAGGGCCCTATCAATCCATTGAGGGATTGGAGCATTTGGATAAAGTAGTGGATATTGATCAAAGTCCTATTGGCCGAACACCGCGTTCCAATCCCGCCACGTATACGGGATTATTTACACCGATTCGTGATTTATTTGCCGGTACGCCGGAAGCGCGTGCTCGTGGTTATAAAACAGGGCGTTTTAGTTTTAATGTCAAAGGTGGCCGCTGTGAAGCGTGCGAAGGGGATGGCATGATTCGGGTGGAAATGCATTTTCTGGCCGATATGTATGTAACCTGCGATCAATGCCAAGGTAAGCGTTACAATCGAGAAACGTTAGATATTCATTACAAAGGCAAAAATATTCATCATGTGTTGGAGATGACCGTAGAAGATGCGGTGAAGTTTTTTGAAGCCATTCCCGTCATTCATCGAAAATTACAAACCCTGATGGATGTGGGATTGTCGTATATTACGCTCGGGCAAAGTGCTACCACCTTATCCGGCGGTGAAGCACAACGCATTAAATTAGCCCGAGAATTATCGAAGCGCGATACGGGTCGCACGCTTTATATTTTAGACGAACCTACCACGGGGTTGCATTTTGCCGATATTCAGCAATTATTAGAGGTACTCAATCGATTAAAAGCTAACGGCAACACCATTATTATCATCGAGCACAACCTCGACGTTATAAAAACGGCTGACTGGATTATCGACTTAGGTCCAGAAGGGGGTGATGGTGGCGGCGAAATCATTGCCGAAGGCTCTCCTGAGCACGTGGCTAAAATTGAGCGCTCCCACACGGGACGTTTTTTAAATTCCCTTTTTAAATCCTCTCCCTAGCTTTTTCCGTGGAAAGGGAAGGGGACTAATAGGAGGGTTTTATGGGCAAACCAGATGCGATCGGGATTGTGGGTGACTAAGATTTTGATGCAGTTTAGTTGATGGATGGATTCGAGAACGTACCGTTCATTTTTTTCGTCTAAATGCGCGGTGGCTTCGTCTAGCAATAAAATATCAGGTTCTTTGTAAAAAGCGCGAGCGAGGAGAAGACGTTGCGTTTGTCCGGCGGATAGAGTGGTGCCGAGTTCTCCAATG
>DATDVD010000093.1:0-4353 GCA_035290065.1 Coxiellaceae bacterium
CAATTACTTCTTCAATCTCATCATTCCATTGATAATTCGCTAGGAAAAATTATTTCTAATCAAATACTTAAAAAATGTTGTCGCTATATCCCAGCCCTCGCTGATTCAAGCATCCTTAAACTTCATATCGGTCATGTTAAAATTCTAACCAAAGGTAAACCTTACTCTATTTATTCTAAAGAAAGCCCTATTCATACTCGCTTGGAAAGTGGCATAGAGGAAAAGGGCTTAAATTACTTATCGATTGCTGGCATGAAAATGACTTATACTTATCAAAATGCACGAATGGCCGCACAATTGTTAACAGACCATTTTCACGTGCGAGATGCATTGCTTCACTTACTACCTTACCTTCCTATTGCGACTGCGAGAGAGCCTCATCGAATGTCCTTCCGTGATAAATTATTAATTCGTAGTTATTTATCTGTCAAAACAAATCTCTCTCTTAAAAAGATTGGGCAAATAATATCCGATACCCAATTGCATACTTTATTACAACGGTATCGATCCATCGAGCAGAGCCATGCTATACTTAATAAGTTGTTAGTCGCAGATATTTCCCACCTTCATGTAATTTAATAGAATCAAAAGGGGGTCTTTTTGTTATGGATAATCAGCTCATCTTAGAGTCTTTAATCAACATGATTCCTCATTATATTTTTTGGAAAGACAGAAACGGGATGTTTCAAGGCTGTAATTTAGCCTTTGCTCGACAATTTGGATTCTCCAGTGAAAAAGCGATTGTCGGTAAAACAGATTATGATTTTGAGTGGACTCCCGAATTACGAGATAAATATATTGCAGATGATCAGGCAGTCATAAACACGGGTCAGCCTAAAGTAAATTTTGAAGAACAGCAAAGACAGCCGGACGGCTCTATGAAAACTGTATTAGTCAATAAAGTACCCATTTACGACGATAGACAGAATGTTATCGGGATTTTAGGAACTTACTTAGACATTACTCCTCTGAAACAAGCTCAAGAGCGTGCATTAAAAGCAGAAGCTCAAACTGAAGCTGAGCGACAAATCAAAAAAGCAGTAGCCAGTTTCGCAGGAACGGTGGCACATGACTTGCGGACACCTTTGACGGCTATTAATTTGATAGGGGAATTTTTAAAAACGCGTATGCCGATGATAGTGGGGGCATATGAATATGCAGAGGGTCAGGGAAAAATTGAAGAGCCGCTTAATCCTCGTCAAAAAGAAGGGCTTCGAACAGCCGGCGAAGTTATTCAAGAGCGGGTAAAAACAGCTCAAAACTACATCACGCTGTCTTTAAAAAGCGTTAAAGGCGCAGCACAGGGAGAGAGTCTTTTGTCTCAAGAAGATTTAGTACCTTGCTCCATAGAAAAATGTGTGCGTAAAGTGATTGAGGATTATCCCTTTAAAGGAGATGAAAAAAAGAAGTTTCATTTTATTTGCTTAAAAGATTTTACATTTCTCGGCAATGAAATTTTTATGGTGCGTGTCATTGAAAATCTTATTAAAAATGCTTATGAACAAATTCATCTGAAAGGAAAAGGTGAAATTTATATTCAGTGTAATAATCACGATCACCATCCTCAATTAGTTGTTAAAGATACGGCTGGGGATATTGCTCCCTCCTTAATTCCACACTTATTTCAAGGTATGCAGACTACAAAAACAGAAGGGACAGGGATAGGACTTTCATCAGCGAAAGAAATCATGCGTCTGTTTGGAGGGGATATTAAGGCGCAATTGGTTGAGGGAGATTGTATTGCGTTTATTTTAACGTTTCCTTCTGTGTAAACTGGATTGAGGCGAGCTGAAAATCCAAGCTATATAAACTGTAGGGGCAGAGCGTGCTCTGCCCTCCGTGCAACATTGAAATCTTGCGCTGTATTTCAGGGCAGACCACGGTCTGCCCCTACATTTTAATTCAGGTTATTTCAAAAATTTTTCGGCGCCTTGGTGTAATAAATTTTCGGCGGCGGTGAGGCCGATTTCTTTGGCTTGGTGAGGATCGCCTGATTGGTGGGTGCGCAAAATAGAGGTGCCTTCTACACTGCCTACCATAGCATTTATAGTTAAACGGTCGGCTTGAATCGTGGCATGCGCACCCAGAGGGGTGAAACAACTGCCGCTTAATCGTTGGTTGACAGCGCGCTCCGCCGTAACACACTGGGCGGTTTCACGATGATTTAATTGATGAAGCAGAGTTAATAAAGGTTCATTTTGATCCCGGCATTCGATGGCAATAGCGCCTTGGCCCATCGCCGGTGTAAAAATTATTGGATCTAAATAAGCCGTGATTTCTTTTTCTAATCCTAATCGTTTTACTCCTGCAGCGGCTAAAATAATAGCGTCATAGTCGCCTGCGTGTAATTTTCGCACGCGCGTATCCACATTCCCGCGCAATAATTCCACCTGGAGATCCGGTCTTAGCGTGCGTATTAAACAGGTACGCCGCGGGCTGGAAGTGCCTACTTTTGCGTGTCGTGCTAATTGATTTAAATCATTCGCCACTTTAGAGATAAACACATCACGTGGATCTTCGCGTTTTAAAATTGCTGCCAAGGTTAATCCTTGCACGGGCATCACGGACATATCTTTAATAGAATGAACAGCGAGATCAGCTTCGCCTTTTAATACAGCGTCTTGAAGGGTTTTAACGAATAGCGATTTTCCACCTATATCGTTTAATGCTATGGAATTATTTTCATCTCCTTCCGTGCTTAAAGGAACTATTTGAATCTCTAATGCCGGATTGATTTGTAATAATAATTCTTTAACGTGGTTGCTTTGCCACAGAGCGAGCGGGCTTTTGCGGGTGGCGATTTTTAATAGCATGATTAATATTCTCCGGTAGCAAGAATTTAACTCCTATAAATTGTAGGGGCAGAGCGTGCTCTGCCCTCCGTGCAACATTGAAATCTTGCGCTGGATTTCAGGGCAGACCACGGTCTGCCCCTACACGGATAGACGAAGCAGGGTGTCATATCCTACTATATCATCGATATTTTCGGTTCGACGTAATTCGGGCTATGAGTGCTCACGAATAATTTCGTCGATTTTCTGATCTTTCTTGTCCCACAATTCATTCAACCAATTTTGAAAATGCGCGCGATACGTGCGGTCCTTATCAAAATCACCCATTAAATCTGCCGTAAGAGGTAACACCTCATACCGCACCACTAATTTATCAAATTTCCCACAACAATATTCCCAAAAAGAAGGCGTTCGTTTTTTGTAATAAAGCGTGACATTGAGAATGCCTTTTAAATAATCGTGTAATTCGTTCACCACAATGCCACACCCACCGCTTTTGGGCCGCAATAAATGCTGATAGGGCGATTCACGAAGCGCTTGTTTATCCACATTGAATCGCGTTCCCTCGGGAAAATTTACAATAGTAGAAGGCGTTTCCCGAAACACCTGACAGGCTTTTTTAGCGGTTTTAATATCTGCGTATCTCAATTGAGGATTTTTGCGAATTTCGCTCACCGTATGCCGCTTCATAAATGCATAACCTACCGCTTTACAGGCAAGCCCTGCAAACGGCAATGACCACAGCAATTCTTTTTTAAGAAAGAATTTAAAAAACGGGGCTTTTTTATTAAACGCTTGGCCAATTAAAATCACATCAATCCACGTTCGATGATTAGAAATCAGCAAGTACGATCGTTCGGGAGATAGTTCACCGCTGCCTTGAATATCAATTTTTCCGCGGGCATGCAGCTTCATAATTTCATTGTTAAGCTGAAACCATTGAACCGACAACCATTGCAACAAAACACTCATGCCATGACGGAACCGCTTCAGCGGAATAAGCCACGAAATAAGGCCGCCTACAATCAACAGCGTAGGAATAAAAATAAGATTTATTCCATATAAAATAGCAGTAAAAACACCGAGTAAATTTTCTTTTAATGCTTTCATAGAGGTTAAAGGCCCGAATCCACTGGTTCCGGTTTTTTAAGTTGTTCCGCTTCTTGATAAATATTCGTTGGCTTAGGCGCAATTTGCACCAAAAAAGGACAATCCGTGGGATTATTGGACTTACAATTCCGATAACCCCCCATGTTTTTAGACCAATTCGCCGTGGTCGGCTCAAACACTAATTTATTAAACACCACCGCAATAGGAAACGTGACTTTCTCTTGGCCTTGATACGCACAAATAATTTGCCCTACTCGGATACCCGACCACTGTGCCCCTAAAAATTGACTGATATGCACCGCAAACGATTGTTGGTAACTTTTATACCCTCCCTTTGCAAACCACGACAAATCATCCTGATTTTTAGTGAGACATACCACCGGTGGACAGTGAAAATAAGGGGGCGTTGAAGCACCGCTTGATGGAGCATTGCCCTGTAATTGCGCTAACG
>DATDVD010000094.1:0-8445 GCA_035290065.1 Coxiellaceae bacterium
AATTTAACAGCTGATGATTTAATAATGTTCCTTCGGGAATAAAATACACTTCCGTGGCTAATTCTCGTAATGTTTCCTTGGTTAATTGATGGCGGGATAAAAGGCCTAATGCATGGCGCAAGCTCAGCATGCCTTTAACATTATTAATATCTTCAAAATACAAGGGCACGTATTGGTGCTTACAATTAACCACTTGTTCTAAAATGATAGGCCATTCTTGTGACAGATCAATACCGTAAATTTCGCTGCGCGGCGTCATGGCCTCTTCAATTTCTACTTGTTCCAGATTTAAAATGCGCAATAACATTTGATGATAATTGTGAGAAATCAGCCCTTCGGCTTCAAACACGACCGTGCGTAATTCTTCCACGGTTAAAGGCTCTTTGTCGCGTTTATGCACTTTAATACCAAACACCCGCAATACGGCATTGGCCATTACATTCACCGCCCACACCAAAGGATAAAGCACCTTTAATAACCACATTAACGGCCGTGAGGAGGCAAATGCCACACGCTGGGGATACAAGGCAGCAAATGTTTTAGGGGCTGTTTCGGAAAAAATCAGTATCACGAAGGTTAATATCACCGACGAATACAGGACACCGACTTGGCCAAAATAACGCAACAACAGCATCGTGGCCACCGAGGAAGCCATAATGTTGGCAAAGGTATTGCCAATTAATACTACCCCTAATAAACGATCCGGTCGTTGTAACAGTTTATCAACCCGTATGGCGGCGTGATTTTTTTTACGCACCCAATGGCGTAAACGATATCGATTTAAAAACATGGTGCCTGTTTCTGCAGCCGAAAAAAACGCGGACAGAAAAATTAAAAGAACTAAACCTATCAGCAAAAAATGATCATTTGCAATATTCAATGTATGGCTTCCACTACCAGTTGGCTTCCTAAATAAGTAATCACCAACAACACAACCCCACCGATGGTGCTATAAATTGCCATACGGCCCCTGAGTCCCCAAAAGTATCGACCTATTAATAATACAACAAAAACTAACCAGGCGGTGAGTGTTAGCAGGGTTTTTTGCAAAATAACGGGTTGGCTTAAAATCATGCTATGAAAAAAATAAACACTGGTAATTAAAACGAGGGTGAGCAATAAAAATCCTATCCAAATCACCTGGAATAATAATTGTTCTTGGGTTTGCAAGGGGGGGAATTGTTTTAAAAAGGTAGTCAAGTGTTTATGCTTTAAATGACGCTCCAACATGGCATATAGCAGTGCTTGAAAACCTGCGACAATCAGTACGCCTACCGCTGACACAGACAAGAAAATATGTACCAGCTCGTAAGGATCGCTCCCTGTCTGAACGAAAAAATGGCCTGGAAATAACATATCGATCACAATGCCAAGCGCTGCTAACGGAAAAATAAAAATGACATTCATTTCGACGGGCTTAAAAAGGCTCATCATCGCAATCAGCAGAGCGACTACCCATAAACAAAAGGAAACCATATTTAACAGGGTTAAGTTCTGACCGGAAGCAGTATCAATGATCACATGCACCAACGCCCCGTGCATCAGCACACCCAAACACCCCAATGTTAACACCCACCGCCGCAACGGCCACTGGCGTTTGGCAACGAGCACTTGGAAATAAGCACTGAGAGAATAAAAAAGAATGGCCAACGAGGCAAAATAAAAATCCATGATAATGAATATTATCACAATCGCTAGAAGCCGCCCATCCCCCGTAGGGGCAGACCGTGGTCTGCCCAAGAACACAGCACAAGATTTATCATGAAGAAAGAAGGGCAGAGCACGCTCTGCCCCTACGTTATAAAACTTTGATCTAAATAAATCCCCCTCCCTCTTCGTAGGGGCAGACCGTGGTCTGCCCAAAAACACAGCACAGGATTTAAAGGATACCCCGCCAGAGATAGCACAAGATTTAAAGGATGCTCAACCCGAGCATGACGCTGCTCCTCCACATGTTATCGTGCCTATCGCGAGTACTTGATTAGTTCTACAACAGCCCTTATTCTCTCTGCATGTTTACCAACCTGACCGATCGGCTCTCCAGTGCTTTTGACCGTCTTCGCGGGCAGAAATGGCTGAGTGATGACAATATCCAAGAAGCTTTGCGGGATGTGCGCGTAGCGCTCTTAGAAGCCGATGTGGCCCTTCCCGTCGTCAAAGACTTTATTGAAGCCGTTCGCCAAAAAGCCATTGGCCAAACCGTCACCAAAACGACTTCAGCCTGCGATACCTTTATTAAAGTTGTGCACGATGAGCTGATGTATCTCTTAGGCAATCAGTCGGCTGAACTCAGTTTCAAAGCTCAACCCCCTGTTGTATTTTTAATAGCCGGTCTTCAAGGATCCGGTAAAACTACCTCTGCTGCTAAGCTAACCAAATACCTGCAAGAAAAATTGAAAAAATCGGTGATGTTAGCCTCCACGGATATTTATCGCCCCGCTGCGATTGATCAACTGGAAACATTGGCCAAACAAGTGGGCGCTGCGTTTTATCCCTCTACTCCCAACGATCGCCCCATTGATATTGCTAAAGCCGCTCTGAGTGACGCTAAAAAAACCTTTAAAGACGTATTAATTATCGATACCGCCGGCCGTTTGCATATTGACGAAACGTTGATGGACGAAATCAAAGCCATTAGCCATGCCGTTAATCCCACTGAAACCTTGCTCGTAGTAGACAGCATGGCTGGACAAGATGCCGTGCATGTAGCCAAAGCTTTTCACGAAGCGTTGCCGTTAACAGGGATTATTTTAACAAAAGCAGACGGTGACGCCAGAGGCGGTGCCGCCCTCTCCATGCGTATGGTGACCGGTTGCCCCATTAAATTTATGGGTGTCGGTGAAAAAATTGATGCGCTGGAATTATTTCATCCCGATCGCATGGCCTCCCGTATTTTGGGCATGGGCGATATCGTTTCGTTGGTGGAAGAAGCCCAGTCTAAAATCGATCAAAAAGAAGCGGAAAAAATTGCTAAAAAATTGCAAAAGGGCCAGCGCTTCGATTTCAACGATTTTCTCTCGCAATTACAACAAATGAAAAAAATGGGCTCCATGCAGGACATCCTGAAAAAATTACCCGCCGGAATGGCAAAAATGGCACCCGGCGCTCAAACGATGTTGGGTGACAATGCCACTCAAGGCATGGAAGCCATTATTTTATCGATGACGCCGGATGAACGCACCTTTCCCGCTAAATTAAATGGCTCCCGCAAACAACGCATCGCCATCGGTTCTGGCCGATCTTTACAAGAAGTTAATAAGTTGATGAAACAATTGACTCACATGCAAAAAATGATGAAACGCATGTCCGGCCAAAAAATGAAAAAGCGCCTAAAACACCTCCAATCTCATCTTTCACCTGAAATGATGGATTCCCTTCCCCCCGAATGGATGCGTTAAAAACGAAAAAAGTTTAACTTCTTGATGGTCTGAGTGAAGGGGCAACTACGGTTTTCGCCTCATCACGTATTTGACGTAAATAATGACGTCCTTTGGGTTCGCCAAATATCCGTAAACCAACGCCTATCGATAAAGCAGAACCGCCCGCTAACGCTACTGGCATCGCGAAGTTCGTTACCCATTGTGCCTGCTGATGAGTGCCCCAAGAAAAATGAGAGAAGGCGGTCCAAATAGCTTTAAGCGCATGAGTAAAGGCAGACAACGTGGCTGCATGCCCTAATCCCATGCTCGCACCCACTACAAAACTTACCAGAACAAATGCCGTGGCGGCGGCTGCAAACGCTAGTAAATAACGGCCCCATTTTAACGTGGCCGGTTCTTCACTTA
This sequence comes from Coxiellaceae bacterium, assembly GCA_035290065.1. Classification (GTDB taxonomy): domain Bacteria; phylum Pseudomonadota; class Gammaproteobacteria; order Coxiellales; family Coxiellaceae; genus DATDVD01. The sequence goes on from DATDVD010000094.1 coordinate 3,786, forward strand.
ATTGTTGGCGAGTAAATAATTGAACCGCGGATAATTTATCGTGGGGAGCATTTTCCGTTAAAAATACGGCTCTCAACATAGTGCTGAGTTGCGTTGTTTTTTGTTGAATGGCTTGCCCTACGGTAGCTTTAGTCGCTACAGGCGCTTCATCATATTCACGTCGCAGAATCTCTATCCACTGTTGTATGGCATTTCGAAGAGAGAACGGAATTCGTGCATTTGCTTGTACTTCTGCTAAATCTCCCATAAACCCATCGGTACAATGACAGCTACCTAAATGTAAATAACTTCTTAAATAAAATTGAACAATTCGGGGGAAATTTTCATGAGCATACTGCGCTACTTCATTTCCTCCCTGTCCATCAAAATCCCACATTAAAGCAGCTGTTGGACTACCACGCCCTGCGCGTCTATTGGCTCTTAATTGGGTACACTCCAATAAACCAATACTGATATTATCACTATATTGTCCACCAGAAACTTCTAAATAACGGCCCACACCTTCTTGTACTATTGCTTTAAGCCAAGCTTCATAATTGCCAGAACGACGAGAATCAATTTGACGTAATCGTTGACCCAACGCTTCAACCTCTGTTTGAGCTAAGCCTAAGTAGTCTAAACCATCCGACGTAGTTAAAACCCTCACGACCTCTTTTCTAGGAGACACCCACTGGTGTTGAAAAGCTAATTCAGTTGAAAAATAAGGCTTATAAGGGCTTTGACCTATTCCACGTGTTATGGCAAGCCCTGGTAATCTCGAGGGTGCAAGCCGACGAGAATCACGCTTATCCCTAACAGCCTCCAAGGTAGTTCGATGTTGGAAAGCAATAGCTTCAATTCGCCGCTCCTCTTGCGGGCTCGATAAGCCATGAGCAGTAGTCATTAAAGCCACTTCAATTTGCTTAGCTTCTTCTTGGACTAAAATAGTTCTCGCATCACCCGCATTACCCGCTATAACATCGAGAGATCCATCCGCATTAGCGCGCACTAGCGTTATAGCGGCTGTGGCCCCAACGGTGTCTCTTCCTTTACGGTCTATACCCTTTTCTTCAATTTCTGTGGCCAGTTGTTGGAAGGCATGCTGTAATAAATGCTGTAAAACATCCGCGGGAATGTTGGCAGGAATATCTAAAGGGATGGCTCCCACTCGGTCTTCTTGAGGTTTAGCTCGAAAGCGAGGGTCTTCGTCTCCCATCATAGGGGGCTCATGCCCTGTGTCTCGAACCGAATAAAAGCCTATATCGGCTCTATGGGTTGGTTCTTCCCAGGCCATGCCTAAGCTTTGGCGTGTTTGTAAACCGGCAGCTCGTGCTTGTGCTTTTTCTTCAGGAGATAATTCCCGTCGTGGCATTGCAATATCCTCTCAGTTACTTTTATATTATCAAACTATCCTTAAGGATTTATTAAAGAAAAAATCGGGAATTTAATTATAAAACATTAGGTTACGTTAAATTCTGACTTGGGTGCGGCATGGCTGCAAAAACTCTTCCGAAACTCATTGTTTTTGTGTAGAATACGCGCCCTTAGAGCAACACCATTTTTAAAAGAGGTTTAAAACATTCATGGTTGTCATTCGTCTTTCCCGCCAAGGTTCCAAGAAAAACCCATTTTATCATGTAGTTGTGGCTGATCGCCGCTGTCCACGCGATGGGCGTTTTATTGAGCATGTGGGGTATTTTAACCCAGTAGCTCGTGGAAAAGCGGTTCGCCTTCGTTTGGAAAGAGAAAAATTGAATGCTTGGCTTGCGAAAGGCGCTCAGCCTTCTGAACGCGTAGCCGATCTTTTAAAAGAAGCGGATGAATTTCAAGTGGCTGAAATTTCAGCAGAATTGGCCAAAAATAGCCTTCGGGTTAAGCGGGCCACCGCTCGCAAAAGCAAGAAAATAGCGCTAACTCAAGCGGAAGCCAAAGCCAAGGCGGATGCTGAAAAAGCCGAAGCAGAAGCTCAAGCTGCTGAAGCTCCCAAAGCGGATGATGCCGCGGCTTAAACTCCATACCTTATTCCCGGGTCGACCACGGTCGACCCCTACAAAGGAAAGAAGAATTCCTGGGTTCGTACAAAGGGAAGAAGAATTCCTGGGTTCGTAGGGGCAGACCGTGGTCTGCCCAAAACACAGCGCAAGATTTATTATGAAGAAAGGGCAGAGCACGCTCTGCCCCTACGTAGTATTAATTTTTAGAGCAGAGGCATATTTATGTCTTCCTCGCATCGTTCTGTGGTTCTAGGCAAAATTGGGCGTCCCCACGGGGTGAAAGGCTGGTTTTATGTGCATTCCTATACCGACCCTATCACCAACGTTCTTACGTATCCTGACTGGCATTTAAATCGATTGGGTAAAATGCAAACCTATACGCTTGAAACAGGCAAGCAGCACGCGGATAAATTGGTAGCGAAAGTTAAAGGGGTGGAGGATCGTGAGGCTGCGAGTCAATTAACGCACGCCCTGATTGAAGTGCCACGCAACACCCTACCTCCGTTGGAAAAAAATCAATATTATTGGTCTGACTTAATAGGTCTCACCGTGATTACTCTCCAAGGCAAAGTCCTAGGCACTGTTAAAGAAATCACTCAAACTGCTGCCAGTGATATTTTGGTGGTGATGGGCAAAAAACGCCTGTTGATTCCTTATCTGCCCCATGTCATTCTATCGGTGGATTTAGATCATCACCGCATCGAGGTCGACTGGGATGAACTTTGATTTAATCACCTTGTTTCCCGAGATGTTCCAAGCGCTCTCGTATGGCATCACGGGCCGAGCCCAAGAAAAAGGCTTAATTCAGCTCCATTATTATAATCCGCGCCAATACACTGACGATGTGCATCACACCGTGGACGATCGGCCGTATGGCGGAGGTCCTGGCATGGTGATGAAATTTGATCCCCTGCATCAAGCGCTTCAAGACGCTAAAAGCCATGCCAAAGGGTCTTTTCGAACGATTTATCTTACACCCCAAGGCAAACCCCTCACTCAAGCATTAGTAAAAGAGTTGTCTAAGCATTCGCATCTTATTTTATTAGCAGGGCGTTATGAGGGAATTGATCAGCGGCTTATTGAAGCAGAAGTCGATGAAGAATATTCCATTGGGGATTATGTAGTGTCGGGAGGGGAATTGCCGGCCATGGTGTTAATCGATGCCATTACCCGCTGGCTTCCCGATGCGTTGGGGGATCCGGAATCGGCCCAGCAAGATTCCTTTACTACACACTTATTGGACCATCCCCACTACACCCGTCCTGAAGAAATTGCGGGCCGGAGGGTGCCGGAAGTACTGATTTCGGGTAATCATGAGGCTATTCGGCGGTGGCGATTGAAACAAGCGCTGCAAAACACTTGGCAAAAGCGTCCAAATCTGTTAAAAAATGCCCCCTTAGACCACGAACAAGAAACGTTACTAGATCAGATTATCGATGAAGAGGTTACGGCATGAGCACGATCATTCAACAAATTGAACAAGAGCAAATGCAAGGCAAGGAAATTCCCGTGTTTTTTCCTGGGGATACCGTGGTCGTGTATGTAAAAGTTATGGAAGCTAAACGCGAACGGCTTCAAGCCTTTGAAGGGGTCGTGATTGCGGTTAAACACCGTGGCTTAAATTCCGCTTTTACGGTGCGTAAAATTTCTCACGGGGAAGGGGTAGAACGGGTATTTCAAACCTATAGCCCTCAAATCGGCCGTATTGAAGTCAAACGTCATGGTAGTGTGAATCGCGCTAAATTATATTACTTGCGTGATTTGCGTGGCCGCAAAGCGCGAATTACTGAAAAATTAAAAGCAGCCGGTATTGCCCAAGAAGAAATTCAAGCGATTGAAGCGGTACAAGCCGAAGAAGTGGCTCATAAAGAAGCGCTGTTAAAAGCAAAACTAGAAGCGCAACAAGTGCACGCCGAAGAAGAACGCGAAGCAAAAGAAAAAGCCGAAACGGAAAAAATGCATCGTGCAGAAGTGCGGGCAGCAAAAGAAGCGGCTAAGCACAAGGATGATGAAGATACGAGCGAATAATTCGACAATTTTTTTTCTTCCCTCGCCGATTGGGGTATTAAAAATTAGTCTGGATAACCATTGTCTAACAAGCCTTGAAATTCTAGAAAAAGGGGCTGATTCTATCCAACAAGAGAATCAAGCCCCTTTTTTACAGGCGTTTCTCGCGTATTTTAAGAATCCTCATTATCGTTTCACCCTTTCTTTGGCGCTGAATGTCACTTCTTTTCAGACTCGTGTATTACAAGCGTTGCAAACTATTCCGGTGGGAGAAGTTCGAACGTATGGCCAGTTAGCCGATCAACTGAATACATCGCCTCGCGCTATTGGAAATGCGTGTCGCCATAATCCTATTCCCATTGTTATTCCCTGTCATCGCGTCATAGGCGCTGTCAGTTTAGGGGGATACTGTGGCGAGATCGTTGGTGAAAAATTAAGCGTTAAACAATGGTTGTTGCGCCATGAAGGTGCATTAGCGTAGTTTGCGTAACGGCATCCAATGACCCAGGACAGCGGCGGCAATCAAACACACCATCAACACACCCAACGCCCACTGATAATAATAAACTTGATAATGGATAGAATTCGGGTGACGCGTGTAGTGTTTAAAACACGCTAATATAAAACCCACTAGCGGTTGAAGAATCGGTGCCGTGCCAACGGATAACATATTGGTAAAT
>DATDVD010000095.1:0-2972 GCA_035290065.1 Coxiellaceae bacterium
ATTTCGGACGGGCAGAGCACGCTCTGCCCCTACAGGATTTAGGATTTTTATAATAGGTTAAAGTGAAAAAACCATGATGCTTACTTTAAATGACATTTCTCTCGATAAAAAACGCGTTCTCATTCGCGAAGATTTTAATGTGCCCATCGACAATGGCGTGATCACCAGTTTAGAACGCATCGAGCGCGCATTACCCACGATTCGCGAAGTGATCCAAAGAAATGCTCGCGTAATATTGATGTCCCATCTCGGCCGTCCCAAAGAAGGCCAATATGATGCCGAATTTTCGTTACGTCCCGTTGCGGATGCATTAAGCCAAGCCTTAAATCAACCCGTTTTACTCGTGAAAAATGGATTAGAAGGTGTCACTGTTGAACCCGGCCACGTGGTATTATTAGAAAACATTCGTTTCCAAAAAGGTGAAACCGACAATGACGTCGCTTTATCTAAAAAAATGGCCGCCCTCTGCGATGTATTTGTAATGGATGCCTTTGCCACCGCTCATCGGGCACAAGCTTCCACCTACGGTGTTGCCGAATATGCCCCCATTGCCTGCGCAGGCCCTTTATTGATGGAAGAATTAAACGCCTTATCCCAAGCCTTTCACCATCCTAAAAAACCCGTCACCGCCATTGTCGGGGGCGCCAAAGTCTCCACCAAATTCGAATTGTTAGAAACATTATTAGATAAAGTCGACACCTTAATTTGTGGCGGTGGCATTGCCAACACCTTAATCGCTGCATTAGGAAAACCCGTCGGAAAATCGTTATTTGAACCCGATTGGGTTCCTGCTGCTAAAAAATTGCTTCAAACCGCTCAACAAAAAAATGTAGCACTTCCCTTACCCGAAGATGTCCGTGTGGCAACCGAATTTTCTAAAACCGCTTCCAGCACCGCGAAATTATTAGACGCTATTGAAACGAATGATTTAATTTTGGATATCGGCCCACGAACCCAGGCTCTCTACGCCACGTTTATTCAAGCCTCCCACACCATTATTTGGAATGGTCCCGTAGGCGTTTTTGAATTCCCCGCTTTTGAAGCGGGCACACGCGCTGTGGGAGAGGCCATCGCTCACGCCCCTGCCTTTAGTTTAGCCGGCGGCGGTGACACCATCAGCGCTCTCGATAAATTCCACCTCTATGATAAAATTTCCTACGTCTCCACCGGCGGCGGCGCATTCTTAGAATATTTAGAAGGGAAAACCCTCCCCGCTGTAGCCATCTTAGAAAAAAGAGCCCACGACATAACGGCATAAGGTAAGTTAAACTACTATGATGAAACCCACTAATCACTCGTCTCGCCGCACAAAAATTATCGCCACCTTAGGCCCTGCTAATGACAGTGAAGAAGCGATGTCGGCCTTAATTGCCGCCGGCGTTGATATGGTGCGATTAAATTTTTCGCACGGCACACAAGCCGATCATCAAAAACGATTTGAATTAGTAAAACGCCTGGCTGAAAAGCACCATAAAATTATTGGCGTACTCGCCGATTTGCAAGGCCCAAAAATTCGCATTGCCTGTTTTAAAAACGGTGTGATTCAATTACAAGCCGGTGAATTATTCACTTTAGATGCCGCCTTAGATATGCATACCGGTGATGAAAAGCAAGTAGGCATTGCCTACAAAGCCTTGCCAAACGATGTGAAGAAAAACGATATTTTAAAATTAGATGACGGCCGCATCACCTTAAAAGTAAAACAAGTTAAGGCCAAAAAAATTATTTGCACCGTTATCGTCGGTGGAAAATTATCGAATAATAAAGGTATTAATCGTGAAGGCGGAGGTTTAACAGCCAAGGCTTTAACTAAAAAAGATAAAGACGATTTAGCCTTTGCTTTAAAAATGGGCGCTGATTTTATCGCTATTTCTTTTCCCCGTGATGCTAACGATGTGAAAGAAGCCCAACAATTGATTGCTAAACATCAAAAAAATCCCGCCCTTCGTGCGGGTGTTATTGCTAAAATTGAACGCACGGAAGCCATGCATCATATCGAAGAAATTATTGATATGAGTGATGGTGTGATGGTAGCCCGCGGTGACTTAGCGATTGAAATCGGCGATGCCGAAGTGCCTGCCGCTCAAAAAGAAATTATTCATTTAGCGCGTGCGCACAACAAACCCGTGATTACTGCCACTCAAATGATGGAATCGATGATTCAATCCACCATTCCCACCCGTGCTGAAGTCTCGGATGTGGCAAATGCGGTGCTCGATTATTCGGATGCCGTGATGTTATCGGAAGAAACAGCGATGGGTGCTCATCCTCCCTTAGTTGTGAAAGCCATGGCGCGTGTCTGCGAAATGGCCGAAAAACAACCGCGCTCACGCATTTCCGCCCATCGATTGGAATGTCATTTTGAGCGTATCGATGAAGCCATTGCAATGGCCACCATGTATACCGCCAATCACTTAGATATTAAAGCCATCATCACCCTAACCGAATCGGGCCGCACCGCTTTGTGGATGTCTCGTATTCGCTCCAGCATTCCCATCTATGCGCTTAGCCGAAACCTGCGCACCCTCGGTAAATTAACGTTGTATCGCGGTGTATATCCCGTCTATTTTGATGTGACGCAATGCACTAACGAAGAAGTGAATCACAAAGCCATCGAAACCCTCGTCAAATGCAAAGCTGCCAAAAACAAAGACCTCGTCATCCTCACCAAAGGCGATCGCTTAGGCGTAGGGGGCGGTTCCAACGTGATGAAAATTTTAGTCGTTGGGCAAGCGGTTTAAAACCATACACCTCTATTTTGTGAGATATTAGCCATATCCTTTGTGAGAGGTTTCCTATTCCCTTGAATTTTAAGATTTCCTTAACACAAAAAGAGGAAACTTATAGCATGAAACATTGCGAGGTAATTTTTTATGTCTCGACGATTGAACCCATTGCCAGCAGGTCCATTGTTTACGGGAACGGCCTATTCAGGCGGTCCAGCCCCTTCATTTGAAGGTCTTCCTGGTTTA
>DATDVD010000096.1:0-4579 GCA_035290065.1 Coxiellaceae bacterium
GATTAGATCCTGTTCGGCGACGTCCCGGCATGTACACGGATACTACGCGCCCTAATCATTTAGCACACGAGGCTATTGATAACAGTGTGGATGAAGCCATTGCGGGCCACGCCTCTGAAATTAATGTCATTTTATATAAAGATGGTTCGTTGGAAGTGCGGGATAATGGCCGTGGTATGCCAACCGATAAGCATCCCGAACATAAAGTCTCGGGTGTGGAATTGATTTTAACGCGGCTTCATGCCGGTGCAAAATTTTCTGATAAAAATTACCAATTCTCCGGTGGATTGCATGGCGTAGGTATCTCGGTTGTGAATGCTCTTTCCAAAAAATTGGAAGTGGAAGTATTTCGAGACGGAAAAAAATATGCCATGACGTTTAAAAATGGTGAGCCGGAGGCGCCCTTGGCTATGGTGGGAGAGGCGCCCGCTCGTAAAACAGGGACGTTTGTGCGGTTTTGGCCAGACGAAAAATATTTTGACTCTCCAAAATTTTCCGTTCCAAAATTAAAACACACCTTGCGTGCTAAAGCAGTGCTTTGCTCCGGTTTAAAAGTAACGTTTACAGATGAAGATGGAAAAGTAACGGAATGGTATTACCAGGAAGGTTTGAAAGATTATTTAATGGATAATCTCGCTAAATTTGACACGATCCCTCACGAACCGTTGATGGGTCATCATCAAGCTGAAAATTTCTCAGTGGATTGGGCAGCGATTTGGTTACCCGAGGCGGATGAGCATCTGACCGAGAGTTATGTGAATTTAATTCCTACTGCCCAAGGCGGCACGCATGTCAATGGATTGCGTCAAGGCTTGTTGGATGCGATGCGAGAATTTTGCGAGCTTCATAAATTATTGCCGCGAGGTATAAAATTAGTGGCTGAAGATTTGTGGAATTGTTGTAGTTATGTGTTGTCCGTGCGTGTGCAAGAACCACAATTTGCAGGACAAACGAAAGAGCGATTATCGTCATCGGAAGTAGCTAATAAAGTGGATGATGCGGTTTCTGATCATTTTAGTTTATGGCTGAATCATCATATGGAGGAAGCGAAACAATTAGCTGAAATGGCGATTGAAAATGCGCAAAAACGGTTGCGCATGTCTAAAAAAATTGAGCGTAAACGCATTACGGCAGGGCCTGCATTGCCGGGGAAATTGGCAGATTGTACGATGGAAGATCCGAATGTATGCGAATTATTTTTGGTAGAAGGGGATTCGGCAGGTGGTTCTGCAAAACAAGCGCGGGATCGAAGGTTTCAGGCTGTGATGCCGTTACGTGGAAAGATTTTAAATACGTGGGAGGTCAGCTCCGAAGAAGTATTGGCCTCACAGGAAGTGCACGATATTGCAATTGCCATCGGTGTGGATCCCGGCTCGACCGATATGTCGAATTTGCGTTACCATAAAATTTGTATTTTAGCCGATGCAGATTCTGATGGATTGCATATTGCTACATTATTATGCGCGTTATTTTTGAAGCATTTTACGGTAGTTGTAAAAGAAGGTTATATTTATGTGGCTATGCCGCCGCTTTATCGCATTGATATAGGTAAAGAAGTATTCTATGCATTAGACGATAAAGAAAAAAATAAAATTTTAAAAGAAATTGAGCAACAAAAAAAACGCGGCACTATTAATGTGCAACGTTTTAAAGGGCTGGGTGAAATGAATCCCTCCCAATTACGCGAAACCACCATGCATCCCGCTTCTCGTCGCCTAGTCCAATTAACCTTAGCGGGACAAGGCGCCCAATCCACCAAAATTATGGACATGCTGCTGGCCAAAAAACGTGCTGCTGACCGCCGCCAATGGTTAGAAGAAAAAGGAAATTTGGCAGAGACTTAAAGAACAAAAGGAAATCCGATGAAAAAGGCAATAGAAGGCGCTTTTCGGCTGAAAGGGAAAGAACCTAATATTTTTAGCCTCATGTTGCTCAGTGCCTTTGCTTCCATGGGGGCTATTTTAATGACCCCCGCCTTGCCACAAATTGCTGCCTATTTTAAAACCACTATTGGTGTAGCCCAGCTGACGGTAACCAGTTTTTTGTTGGGATATGCATTAGGGCAGCTAATTTATGGACCCCTGGCTAATCGACTAGGACGAAAACCCTCGTTTATGATTGGCATAGCTGTGGCTACCCTCGGATCAATATTTAGCATTCTTTCTTCGCCGACAGAGTCTTTTCACTTATTAATTCTCGGGCGTTTGCTCGAAGCCTTAGGATCCAGTGTGGGATTGGTGGTTTGTTTTACCATTATTAATGATTTTTATTTTCCAAAAGATGCACGACGCATTACCGGAATATTGATGATTGCTTTTGCCATTGTGCCAGGTGTAGCGGTGGCAGCCGGGGGTGGATTAACCGAGTATATGGGTTGGCAAGCGTGTTTTTATTTTCTATTAGCCTACGGATTTGTTTTGATTATTCCAGCGGTGACCTTACCAGAAACCGTCATTACATTGGATAAAAATGCTCTGGAATCCCACTATTTATTTATTAATTACACCAAAATGCTTTGCAATAAAAAATTTGTGGGCTACGCTCTGTGTGGGGGATTTTCAGCGTCGTGTATTTATGTGTTTGGAGCCGAGGGGCCTTATATTGGTATTCGACTTTTGGGTATTTCACCGGCTAAATATGGGCTATTAGGTTTAATTCCATTTATTGGAACGTTAATTGGAGCTCTTATGACGCTCCAATTCAGTGACAAAAATCCTCGCACCGTGTTGAAAATGTCTTTTTTAATTCAATTCCTATCTATTTTTATTATGTTAATAAGCTTTGTCTCTCACCATGTAAGTCTTCTCACTTTACTCGCCCCTATGGTGCTTTTTTGTGTAGGGTATCCTATTTTAATGAGCACAGCTCTATCACTGGCCATGGCGGAAACAGAAGATAAAGCCAATGGTTCAGCGGTGATGAATTTCATGGCGGTGAGTATGCCCGTGATCATGACCTTTCTGTTGGGTGTTTTTCATATTGAACAAGCCTGGTTTTTACCCTTAATGCTTTTATTGGCACTATTTTTATCGGCATTCTGCTATTTATTTTTCGTAGTCAGCGTTCCATGCGCAGAAAAACTATAGCCTTAGCACTTTTCTTAATATTTCTTTAATATTGATTTTCTACAGTTTGCGCATGGCAAGAGACCCACGCAGTTCTACACCAGGCGATAGCCCCTTACCCCGTGCCGCAAAAGCGGCAGCAGGAGCGGGTGCGCCTGTTTCGGCTGAAATCGCTGCAAAAAGACCTTCCTCGCCTGGGATGACATCGGCCGAGTTAAAAGCGTTTTTAGAAATGCCTGCCAATCGTGAAGGATTATTTCTTCCTAATACCGCTCAAGAAGCGGTCAGTTATGACCCTGCAAAACAACGACAATATGCGGATCAATGCCTAGACCAATTAAATCGTGCATTTCAAGAATTTTGCACGGCTGCTGAAAATTCAACGTTTAATATTCGAAAATTTTACGAAAGGCTGGGATTTTTTCGTCGAACATTAGCGCTGGTAATGGATGTGAAAGACAGTCAACTGTTTGGTTATTTTTGTGATAAACCCGCCCTATTGCGTCGCCTTGTGAGCGATAAAGGAAATTTAATGACCCAAATTTATGGGCCTTTGGATCCGCGTTGGGGGGTTGTATTTAATGCTATTCGAACTCGAATTCTTTCTTTACGAGCACTTGCAGAACCCGAAGAAAAAGGCGTGATTTGTTCTGCTTCATTTATTCGAAGCATTGATAGAGCAGGTATTTTACCTGGCCAAGAAGGAGTCGAATTAATTTTAGGTAAGAGAATGCATACACACCCTGTGTTTTTTTATCAAGACCCTGAAAGTGCTATGCGTTCCATTATGGCAGCAAAACGTGCACAGAACTATTGATCTATACACTTTTAGCGTACAAAGGCATTATGCCGAAGCGTTTTAAACGGGATGTGTTATCGTGATGGTTCTCCTCCTGATGATTCTCGGGGTAGACCAGACCAGAGTAGTGGGATATAGCAGAAGATGTTAAAATATTGCACAAGTAACAAATGCAAGAGGTGAGCCATGTTGAGTTGGTTGTTCGGATCCGCAAATCGAAAACGTGATACCGAAATTGAACGAGCCAGACAGTTAATGGAACCTGAGAATTCAGCAAGTGTAGAATTTAACTTTGAGTCACCTGCTTATGTGAAAGCCGTCAGAATTTTTCAACATTTAGGCGATCATCCTGTTGTAGCAGGAGAAAAAGATAGGATTATAGACCCTGCCTTTGATCGTCGTTATCAAGCCATTAGAAAAGAAATGGAGGCAAATGAAGTGGATGCTGCTAGACGTCATATTGATTTTATGGAAGGCCTTTTCCCGCGTGATTTATTGCTTGAAGACTTGGGAGAGCGATTGCGTGGTTTAGGTGGAGAATCTAAGCATCATTCTGTTCGACCCACTTAATTTAAATACTCCTTATATAAACGAGTTTTTATTGTGCCACAGAAAGAATCGCTTCCCATTCTTTCTCGGTAACGGGTGTAATCGATAATCGATTCCCTTTTCTCAAAATCATCATATTTTTTAAAAGCGGATTCTCACGTAAATC
>DATDVD010000097.1:0-7082 GCA_035290065.1 Coxiellaceae bacterium
GCCAAAATAATCACACAGCCATTAGTCACCAAACTCAAAAAAAATCCCCAGAATAATAGATGATCTTGATGCAAATAGCCGTGTAAAACGGTGACCAGTTGAATCAGCCAAAACCCGCCGAAGGTAAGCAATGACACCCCTTCACTGCTTTTTTTTCGATAAATTCGCCACGCTTGGGGAATAAAAAGGGCGGCGTTGACAAATAAAGCGATGCCGAAAAGAAATTCAATAAGGGTACTTAACATGCATCCAAGTATATGCCGATTAATCACGAAATCAAACCGTAGGGGCAGACCGTGGTCTGCCCGGGGGGTTTAAATCTTGTGCTGTGTTCTTGGGCAGACCACGGTCTGCCCCTACGCGGAAGGAAAGACGGAAGGAGATGAGGAAGAAGGCGTGGAAGGGCGCGCGGAGGGAGATGCAGAAAAGGGAGGATTAGGATCATGCTTTACCGGGATGAATGAGACAGAGCTCTTTTATCTTCTTCAAAACTTGCTATCATAACGACCTATCCAAAAGAGGACTTGTTATGTCAGAAACTCACGGATCCTATTACCTACCTAAACCCACGCATTGGCCCATTATTGGTTCTTTTGCCTTATTTTTCTTACTAGGCGGATTGGCGAACTTTTTGCATGGTCATTGGATAGGGCCTTATATGATGGGCTTGGGATTTATTTTATTTTTAACCTTGCTGTTTGGCTGGTTTAGCACCGTGATTAAAGAAAATCGCGCGGGCTTATTAAGCAGCCCACAAGTCGAGCATTCTTTCCGCTGGGGCATGGTCTGGTTTATTTTCACGGAAGTGATGTTTTTTGCAACCTTTTTTGGGGCATTATTTTATGCGCGACTAGTCTCCGTGCCTCAATTAGCCGGCGAAGGATCCGGTTGGTGGACGCATATCCTCCTGTGGCCCGCCTTCCAACATACCTGGCCTGTTTACACCAATCCTAACCCCGAGATCTTCCAAGGTCCTAAAAGCGTGATGGAAACGTGGGGGATTCCTGCTATCAATACCGGCCTTTTATTAAGTTCCGGCGCTACTATTACCGTGGTGCATTGGGCTATTCTAAAACAAAACTATTTTCTTCAAAAACTGTTTCAGGTTTTTACTATTTTATTAGGCCTCGCGTTCTTATGCATGCAGATAAATGAGTATTCGATTGCTTACATGGAGAAAGGATTAACGTTGGGTTCGGGTATTTTTGGAACCACCTTCTTTATTCTCACCGGTTTTCACATGTTCCATGTAACGGTGGGCACTATTATGCTGATCGTGATTCTCTGGCGACTCTTCAAAAAAGACTTCGGGCCAGGCAATTTATTTGGTTTTGAGGCGGTCTCTTGGTATTGGCACTTTGTAGACGTCGTGTGGCTCTTTTTGTTTGTATTTGTGTATTGGGTTTAAAATAATTTAGCGTTAGTCCAAGAGAGGGAACTCGAGAGTTCCTAGCAGCGGGTAGGTCCATTAATTCTTTGGTTAGGAAATATTGAATTTAAGACTATTTTAAGCAAAATGCGATATAATCTCCCTTAGATAAACTATTTTTTAACTTCAATGAGAGGAAATAACGATGGCAGGTTCTAAAAAGACACCTTTGACAAGAGAGGAACAATTCGGTAATGGGGTTGCCTCAGCCTTCTTATTCATTGGGACAGCTATGATGCTTTGGGCAGGGAATGCGCTGGCTTTCATCTTCCCTATAATGACGAGTCCTCCTTTAGGCTTGGCTGTTCTCATTGTTCAAGGGGTCTCCGCGCTGGCGGCTACTGCCGCTATCTGGTTTCTGGCACGCCGATCGGCCGAAAAATTTTCCTCGAAGAAGGAACAGGATAAACAATATGGCGCTATTCTACGGGGGGTAGTTTTATTATTCACCCTTGGATTAATGATTTCTCTGGCCGCCTACGGGGCATTGCCTCATGTAATGAGTATGGGGATCTTGGCTGGGTTATGTGGAATACCCGCTTTATTAGCCATTGCCGGCGTTTTTATAGGCCCCGTTTTGCAGCGGTTGTTCGAGGCACACTATCCTTCTAAGACTGATCCTACGACCACAGCGCCTTTTTGGATTTTTATGGCCTGGTTCAGCCTAAATCTGGCTACTGCTCTTTTGAGCCCTGTTATCCCTAGTGCTGTTTTTGTTCCGATAAGTGCGACTTTAATAGCCCTAAACGTCGGGGCAGGGTTGGCTCTTATGTTCTTGCATATTCATAGAAATAAAATTCCGGGACGTAGGGATGAGGATACGACCTCTGCAGCGCTACCACCTGCAGCACTACCAGTAGGCAGAGCTGCGGGGGACGACGCAGCAGCAGGCACAAGCCCTGGTGCTGCTGCGGAGCCGCGCAGAGAAGATGATATTCGACGACCACTGCTGCCGCCGGCGGCTACACCCGCCGCGGATGATTCTGCGGCTGCTGTTGATGCGACTGCTGCTAATGCGGCTTCAGAAAGTCGAGCTGCTAGTAGCCCCGTAGTATAGAGCTAAGTGATTTTTCAATGCGTTGTTTGGGCAGACCACGGTCTGCCCCTACGATTTCTGCTATCATCCGTTTATTTCTATAAGCTGGATTTTCGCGCAGCGAGATCCAGGCTACTTTTTATTCAGGGGCGGTGACTTCTTTGATAGAGGGGATAGAACATTCAATATCGACTTCCTCGGCATAGGAAACACCGGGAACTTCGAAGCCGAATAATTTATAGAAATCTTTGCGACAACCTTTGAGATCAGACAATTGATCCATGGTATCGGTCGTTACTTTTTTCCATAAGTCGGCTACTGGATGTTGCACATCCTGCTGCATTTCCCAATCGTCAAGGCGAATGCGGCCGGCTTCATCCACCGTTGTGCCTTTTTTGGCATACAGAAAATCGTGAAATAATCGATACATTTGTTCAATACAACCTTCGTGCGTGCCTTTTGCCTTCATGACCTTATACAACAGCGAAATATAAAGCGGCACCACAGGAATCGCGCTGGAGGCTTGCGTGACTAACGCTTTATTGACCGAAATAAACGCACAACCTCCTTTCGCTTTTAATTTTTTATCTAAGTCGTGAGCGGTCTTTTCTAAATGTTCTTTGGCGCGGCCAATCGTGCCACTGCGATAAATAGGATACGTCAATTCGGGGCCTACATACGAATAGGCCACTGTTTTTACCTGATCGGCTAATACACCGGCTTTCATTAACGCGTCTATCCAAAGCGCCCAATCTTCACCGCCCATCACTTTAACCGTTTGTTCCATTTCTTCTTCGCTCGCCGCTTCAATAGCAATATCCGAGACAACACCCGTATTCATATCCACAGTTTTATTTTTAAATGCGTGCCCAATGGGTTTTAAAACCGAACTGTACGTTTCTCCCGTTTTAGGGTCTATGCGACGAGGAGAGGCTAAGGAATAAACGACTAAATCCACTTCACCCTCCCAATCATTTTTAATCAATTCAATCGTTTTTTGTTTAATCTCATCGCTAAAGGCATCCCCATTGATACTTTTAGCATATAAACCGACTTCATCAGCCGCTTTTTCAAAGGCCACGGTGTTATACCATCCTGCTGTAGCCGTACGTTTACCCGCAGCAGCGCGTTCAAAAAATACGCCGAGGGTATGAGCCGCGGTGCCCCCAAAGGCGGCTGTAATACGGCTGGCTAATCCATATCCCGTCGAAGCCCCAATGACCAGTACCTTACGAGGACCGCCTTCAATCGCTGGCTGACCTTTCACGTATTCCACTTGGTCCCGCACATTTTGCGCACAACCCGCGGGATGTGCGGTGGTACAAATAAAGCCACGAACTTTCGGTTCAACGATCATAAGGATCTCCTCTGTCGAAATGGATGGCATTGTACTGAAAATAGGGCCTAAAGACTACCGGTTAACGCAGGCTCTTACGCCAATAAGGTCTTGTGAATTAAGAGGAGCTTGTTATAATCGCTTTATTATGGCCCTTTCAAACCCTTTCAATGAAATTTTATTTTCTTCTTTCTGCATGCCGCGTGTTTCTGTCTCTGTCGTGGTGATAAGCCTGCCCTAAGGCAGGGATTACCGCATCCTTAGGGCAGGTCTTCTTAAATAAAAAATGCTTTGTTTTCACCGATTATGGCAAGAAAAAATGAATACAACTTCTTCTTACAGCAAAAGTTTTTGGTCTTCGATTTATCCCTGGCTTATTTGGGGAATTTCCTCCAGTTTTTTATTTTATAAATATTTACTCGAAGTATCGCCCAGCGTGATGGTGGAAGAACTCATGCGCGAATTTTCCTTAAGCGGTGCGGCGATGGGGAATTTGGCGGCGTATTATTTTTATGCGTATTTAGTCATGCAATTACCGACCGGTATTTTATTAGATCGCTTTAGTCCGCGTCGATTAATTACCGGTGCCATTATGGTGTGTGCCGGCGGTGCGTGGTTATTTTCGAAAGCCAACACCTTAGGAATGGCGGAAATAGGGCGTTTATTGATTGGAATAGGCGGTGCTTTTTCAGCCGTTGGCACCATGAAGCTGATTACGTTATGGTTTCCTCCTCAACGGTTTGCCTGGGTATCGGGATTGATGATGACAGTGGGCATGTTAGGCGCCGTGGGTGGGGAAACACCGCTTGCCTACAGCGTCAGTTTATTGGGATGGCGTACCACCATGGCATTAGGCGCCGTCGTGGGTGCATTGTTAGCCTTATTATTATGGTTTTTAGTGCGCGATCATCGGGAACAAGAAATTATCGAACACGAAGAAATTCCAGAAATCAAAAGTGGTTTTTTGTTTTATTTAACGGAGCTAATGAAAAAACCCTCCAGCTGGTTGATTTCGTTGTATTCCGGTTTAGCCTTCGCGCCTATTTCTTCCTTTGGAGGATTGTGGGGTGTTCCATTTTTAATGGAAGAATATCACTTAACACGCCCAAGTGCCGCAGGACTGACTTCCCTTATTTTTATTGGATTTGCGATGGGCTCTCCTCTAGCCGGTTGGTGGTCCGATAAAATTCGTCGTCGAAAACCCGTGATGGTCGTGGGCACTGTTTTAGGGATGGCTATGTTGTTGCTGGTTTTATACAGCCCCACGAAATCCACTCTTCTGTTGGGTATTTTATTGTGGGGATTCGGATATTTTACCAGTTTCTTTTTTGTATCATTTGCGTATATGCGAGAAATTAATAACCCGCGTTCATCGGGCATGTCGATTGGATTTATTAATATGTTTAATGCCGCGTGTGGTGCCCTGTCTGAACCGTTGATTGGAAAGTTATTAGATATGCGATGGGATCATCACATGCTGCACGGCGTGCGATGGTTTTCCATCGAAAATTATCAGCATGCCCTAACGGCATTACCAATCGGGATGTTATTAGCCCTGATTTTGCTGTTATTTATAAAAGAAACGTTCTGTCAATCGACAGGACGTTGAATGTAATTTACCGAAAACTCGGCGGACAGCCCCTCGATGCATCCCCTAGAATAGGAGGTGCAGCAACGCAGTGGTGAGCACCGAAGCATTAATAACCCCAAGGGAAGTCTCATAACCTTCTCTACTACTCGAAGACCTGCGTCTATTGGGGGTAAATTATTAACGAAAGTTGCTAAATCTAATCCTGGGTTGACGAAAATAGTCCTCTCTTCTCCTTCACCTGCTGCTCGTTGCATCTCTTTATGTCTCTAAATGTATTAAAATTTCATCCGCTATACTATTATAACCATCTTAATAAAATCTTAGAACAGAAGAGGTTGGTAATGGATTACCCTACACATTCCGGCAGCCCTATGCCCCGTTGTTGCACCCATCCTACGGGAGGCCATTCACATTATGAAGACCAGCAAAAGGGCCCTCTCCCTACTAAAAACGAGATAGGCGATTCTTTTAAGTTATTGCTCTTAAAAGCAGGCGTTGCGGGTATGCTCGCATTTGTGCTTTTAGTGGCAGCTATGCTTGGTTACACGCCTCCTTTAAATACGCTATTTGGCCAAGAATTTTCGTTGACCGTGGGGTTATTAACTTTTGTTACCCTGCAGTTCAGTGGGCTGGATATTTATCAGGCGGGTTGGCAATCTTTAAAAACTCGACGTTTTAATATGTACACGTTAATTGCCTTAGGCACAGGTGCTGCATGGCTATTTTCTATGCTAATCAGCTTAATGCCAGCATGGTTTCCCGCCGAAGGACACGACGTTTATTTTGAATCCGCCTTGATGATTATTGCGTTCGTGCAATTGGGGCAGGCGTTAGAATCCCGCCAAATAGCCGCTTCTAATGCGGCGATTGAGCATCTCTTACATCTCGCACCCCCGATGGCACGGGTCGTCCGCAATGACGAAGAAATAGATGTGCCTTTAAGCGAGGTACAAGTAGGCGATACGATACGGATACGGCCCGGTGAAAAAATTCCGGTAGACGGGGTTATCACAGCCGGTTCTTCGACGGTGGACGAATCCATGCTGACGGGTGAATCCCTTCCGCTTAAAAAACAAATGGGCGATGAAGTGATGGGCGGCACTCTGAATAAAATGGGAAGCTTTTTATTTAAAGCCACCAAAGTGGGGCGCGAAACCGTGCTTGCACAAATTGTTCAGCTCGTAGAACAGGCGCAAAAAACTAGGCCTCCTATTGCGCGTTTAGTGGATAGAGTTTCTGGTTATTTTGTACCGGCTGTATTTATCGTAGCGGTTATAACCACCTTAATTTGGTTACTCGTAGGGCCTCGGCCTGTCATCGGTTATATGGTGATGACTTTTATGAACGTGTTAATTATTGCATGCCCTTGTGCACTCGGATTAGCCACGCCGATTTCGGTTACCGCAGGCATTGGAAAAGCCGCTGAAAATGGCATTTTAATTAAAAACGGCGAAGCCCTTCAATTAGCCAGTCAATTAACGACATTAGTCATTGATAAAACGGGCACTATCACCGAAGGACATCCTGCTGTTATCGAAGTGGTTTCAGCACAGGATTTTACGCAAGAACAAATTTTACAATGGGCTGCCAGCTTAGAAAAAAATTCTGAGCATCCTTTCAGTGAAGCCATTGTAAAAGCCCACAAAGGCCCCTTACTCGAGGTAAATAGTTTTCAAGCGATTGAAGGGCA
>DATDVD010000098.1:0-35198 GCA_035290065.1 Coxiellaceae bacterium
CCTTTTATCGTGACGATATTGGGCTTCACCAAGAAGAAAACGAATGCTCAATGCCATAAACGCCATGAGCGACTAATACATTTGTGTCGCCATTGAGCAAACCCTGCTAAAGCACTGCCTATTACCAGCCCTATCACTCCCCCATAGATCATATAACGCACAGCTAGAGTGGCAGGCTGTTCAATCCAAGCTACTTAAAGCTTAACCCACCCTACCATTCCTCACACTTATCTGCCAAGCTACTCTCTCCCCTAGCCCCCCTTCCCCAAGCCCGATATAATAATCCCCATGACCGATGTCCTCGAAGAACAAACAGCCGCCTCTGGACGGACAAAAACACTCAAACGGACACGAGCCGCTCTGGATCCGGATTCCTTATCCGGATTTAGCTCGTCCTTGTTAAATAAAGACGGGTTTCTCAATCCCAATACCCGACCTCAATCCCATCTTTTTTCCATTTCCAAAGCCGTCAATCCGCTGGTTGCGGCTGCCTCACCTCTTTTCACCTTGGCTACCCAAATTCAAGCCCTTCCTAGTTGTCCGGATATTACTGTATTAAAAGAACAGCTCATTCACGAAGCCAACGCGTTTGAAGGTAAAGCTCAATCGCTGGGTTATCGGCCCCAAATGATTCTCGCCGCCCGTTATTTAGTATGCACCCTGTTGGATGAAACCATTGAAAACACGTCATGGGGCCGCCACACTCAGTGGAAAAAAAATAATTTATTAAAATTTTTCCACCACCATACCACAGGCGGAAAACGCGTATTTATGATTCTCGAGCGATCCTTAAAAGATCCTGTCCTCTATTTGGATTTAATTGAATTAGGATATATGTGCTTAAGTTTAGGATTAGAAGGTAAACGGAAACACGAAGAAATAGTCAAATGGATGAATGAATTATACGGCATCATTCGTCAAGAACGCGGTGAAATTTCTCGACAATTATTACTCGCCCCCCCGGAAGAATCCCTGCAACCCTCCTCCAAATGGCGCTTACCCCCTATTGGGGTCATTATCACCCTTACGTTAGGTGTATTAACAGCGATTTACTTCCCCTATCAACACCATCTACAGCATTTAACACGCGATGTCGATAACACCCTAAAAATTCTGGATACCTATGGAAAAGAAACCCGCTAAATTCGGCACAAAATTATTTAATCTGCTCTCCTACAAATACGTGATGAATTCTGTAGCGTTGATGATTTTAGTATGGGGCATCGGCCCCTACATCAGCATTGGAAAATTCACGCCCTTTAGCAGTTTCGATGTACGATTTTTTATTACCCTCGCCTTAGCCTTGATCTGGCTAGATTATGGTCTTTACTGGTTTCTATTACCCAAACGAACCGCTCAAAAAAATGCGGATGAAGCTATCCAAACCCATCATGACCTTGAAACCCGGTTAAAAAAACATTTTAAAGCTACGCTGCATTATTTGCGATCCATTAAAGCGTTCTCACTAACCAATCCTTATGTACATCCTTGGATCCTATTAATAGGACCTAAAAACACCGGAAAAACGACTCTGCTGGCTAGCAGCGATTTAGAACTTCGCTCGCTCCCCCACCGTAATCTAGAGAATGTGCAAAATACATTATTTTGGGATTGGTGGGCTAGCGAGCAAGCCGTTTTTATTGATGCAGCGGGCGAATACGTTCTGCCTAAACTCCAGGCTAAAAAAAGTCGGATTCTATGGCATTATTTTTCTTCTTTATTAAAACGTTATCGTCCTCGCCAGCCGTTGAGCGCAGCGATTCTGATTCTGGATACATGGACCTTATGTCATTTGGATTCTCCTCAATATTCTACATTGATGCAACGTTTTACCGATCAGCTGCTGCAGTTACAAACCTACAAATCGCCTGTCCCCATCACAGTGATTATTACCCAATCCGATAAACTGATGGGATTTAGCGAGTATTTTGAAGATTTAAGTGCTGCAGAGCGAGAAAGCCGTTTTGGTTTCCCTTTCTTAAGTTCCGATCAACAACCAATCACACAACAATTTCAAACCCACTTTAACAAAATGATGGTGCAATTAAGTCAGCGTCTATTAATGCGATTGCATCAAGAAAGAAATTTAACTGCTCGTGGCCGCTTAAAAGAATTTCCCGTCCAGCTAGAACGTTTAAAACCGTATTTAGAAAAATTAATTGCTCAACTGCCTTGGGATGCTAAAACACCTTTAAAAGGTCTCTATTTTACAAGCTGTTTTCAAACAGTGCCTCACGCTTATTTACTAGAAGATCCCTTTCATGGAAAGAAAAAATCCCTTTCGCAAGCGGCCATTTTAAAACCAAAGTCATTTTTTATTAAAGAATTGTTAGTACGTCTTAGCAATCCCGATTTATACATGGCTATTCATCACACGTATAAAAATTGGTTACGATTAGCCAGCATGCCCATTGCGGCATTACTGATTTGTGCCATCGCTCTGTCCTGGCATTATGCTTACCATCAAAGCACAGTGGCTCTTCAAGAAGTGCAATTTGGATTACGGCAATTGAATGAACCTGCTAAAACTCACGCGCACCCATGGATAGTTCCCCTCAATGCCTTACAAAGCACCGTGCTCACGTTAGAAGAACACCATGTAGAGCAGTATAAATACCTCGGCATGCAAGATGCTGATCGTTTACAATCTTCGTCGATTGAACGGTACCATCATCTATTGATAACGCGTTATATACCCTATCTTACTCGTACGTTAACTCATTCTCTGAATCAGGGTATTCAATCCAAACCTTATGCCCTGTACTCCACGTTAAAAACCTATTTAATGTTAAGTGATCCTACCCACCGACAAGCAGACTATGTAAAGCAATGGTTTTTTCATCGGTGGCAGAAACTCTACCCCGATGACAGCGCTTATCAACATGCATTAATGCGTCATTTAGAATATGTATTAACGCATGATTTTTTTAATCGCGAGTTTGATGCTCCTCTCGTCGACAAAGCCCGGGATATTTTACAAAAAATGCCTGTGCCCAATTTGGCGTTTATGATCACGCACGATGCCTATGCTTCCGATACACTTCCCCTGCTTTCCAAACAACACTCTATTTCAGGCATTAATTTAGAAACGCTTTCCATTCCTGTGTTCTACAGCACACAAAATGTTGAAACTATTTATGAAAAAAATATTCCTCAAACTATCACCGCTCTCATTCAACCCGATTGGGTATTAGGCGATCATATTTTTGTCTCTCAAGACACGGCCGAGCAACAAAATATTATTAACCAAACCCGTGCATTGTATTTAAAAAATTATGCTGCTCGCTGGAAAAAAGTATTGTCCTCCATTCAATTTGACGTACCTCAAACCTTGCAAGACGCTCAATCCCAGGTGCATTTATTAAGCGATACTCATTCCGCTTTTTGGCGACTGGTGAATATTATTTTAGCCAATGCCTCTGTGTATGATCATTATGCGGGACAAACCACTGAGCCCTCCTTAAACCAATTGCACGCCTTGCTGAATGATTTTGCGAACCACCAAGCTTTGGCAAAAGCGTATCAAGATCTTAATCAGTATTTAGAGGCTATTATTAACACGCCCGATACTTCCAAAGCCTCTTTCACAGCCGCGCTAAAACACGCAACGCCTCATGAAGACAGTGATCCCATCACTCATTTGTTAAATATGAGCGTTGATTTGCCGGAACCGATGAAAACATGGGTAACGAGTATTGTTGAAAATGCATGGGCCGTTATTCTCGATAGTACTTTGCCTTATATTAATACCGCCTACCAAAACACCGTATTGCCCGTCTACACCGGTACTATTAAAGACGCTTACCCCCTAGCAAAAGAAGCAAATACCTCCATTCCCCCTGTCGAATTTAGCCGTTTCTTTGGGCCAGAGGGAACGTTAAGCATGTTTTTTAATTATTATTTAAAACCCTTTGTTAACACTGAGCATTTTTATTGGACCTGGAAAACCATCGATGGCCGCACATTGCCCTTATCGCAGTTAGATTTGGATATGTTTTTGCGCGGCTATTTGATTCAACGAATGTTTTTTAACGAAGAATTAGGGCTTCCCCATTTAACCTTTTCATTAAAAGCAGTGGCGCTAAGCCACACTCTACAATCGGTTATTTTAAATGTGGGTGGACAAATGATGACCGTTCATCCGCACGAACAGGTAAAAACACAGCTTACGTGGCCAGGCCCGGATGCAGAATTTGTGACATTGCGATTTGTATTAAAGAATAGTGAAACACCTACGATAACGCAAACAGGGCCGTGGGCACTGTATCAATTATTGGATCAATCGAAGGTGGAAAACACCGCGAATCCCAAGCACTACAAGGTAATGTTTAAACAAGGCGAAAATGAAGCTGATTTTGAAATCGATACGCCTAAGCTGATCAATCCCTTTGTGCCAAACATTATGGATAAATTTAAATTACCCGATGTGTTACAACGACGTCTTTAAAAGAAAGGGGCTTAATGCCCCTCTTTAAAATTCTTATCCTGCTCGAGGACCCCCCGAAGGCGTTGGTTCTCCTCCAGCTGCTGCCGCGGGTGCACCATGACGACCGAAGACTTGTAATTCTATACCGGGGCTGGCCCCTGGTCTCGGTCCTGTCGATCCATGTCCCGCGCCAGCGTCACCAGCCGCTGCGGCTGGTACATGAGGTAAAGCTGCACCCGCCGGCGAAACAGGAGTTCCTCCAAATGCCTGTACTTGACGAGAACGGGCGGCTTGCATGCGGGCTGTAAGGTTATCTACAGCCCCCTCCACTTGACCCAGTACTTGCACCGTTAATTTTCGAGCTTCGTCGTCCTTATGCCATGCGCCATAACTCTTAACCGTAGAGCGCACATTCCATGCCCGTTTACCAGCCGCTGCCCCCGCTGCCAAAGCCATCACTAACGCCATCAATGGATTGGTTATCAATTGGGAAAAGGATTCCCATAACTCACTGGCTTTGGAGCTTAGCTTTAATTCTTTTTTGACGAATGTTCTAAATCGTTCACCAGCTTTGGCTGGATCGTCGGGATTTTCCTCTTCCGACTTCTGGAATCTTTCAACGAGCTTATCGTATTCTTTTTTTAGCTTAATCGCTTTCTCAGATAAAGAACCCATGCCGCCAGCCGGGGCTTGGGGCGCAGACCGTGTTCCAGCAGAAGCTGCCGGAGAACCCGTAGCTGCAGCCGTAGAACCTGCTGCCGCAGAACTCGCTGCTGCAGGATCTGCTGCTGAAGTTGCAGGATCACGGGGTCTTTGGCTACCACCTCGCATCATAGGGAGTTACCTCATTAAAATGAATAATAAATCAGACCAATAAGACTATTATACCCCAAAAACCTTAAGGAAACCTTAAATTAGCTCCCGCCAATCAGCTTCTCAATGCCCGAGCCGCTCACTTGGGAAACATGGGCATCCGAGCCTAGCAAGGTGGTGCCGGCGGTGGGGATTAGAATGGGAAACATCGTTAGCCCTGACCCAATCAAGAGCAAGGTTAACCCTTGGCTTAAGGGAACCTGGGTAGGGTTGAGCTTATGTTGATGAAATTTAAAGAAAGCCGCCATTATAAAGCCAATACCCGCAATTAAGGCAATGACTTGTAGCATTTTGGCGAGGCTTTCGACCGTACTCGCCACATTACTGGCAATGGTCTGCAGACCGATATAACTACCGGTCTGCGCCATGGCTATAGTTGAAAGACTAATCAGTCCAATAAAAAGGCCCGCCTTTTGCACATGCCTCATTTTGGAATACCTCAGCTTAAGAGCCCCCAATCAAATTCTCAATACCCGACCCTTGCACGTTGGACACTTTAGCTTTCGTGCCTAAAAAGGTAGTACCCGCGGTAGGAATCAAGATAGGGAACAACGTAAGGCCCGCACCAATTAAAATCAAAGTTAACCCTTGGCTCAAAGGTACTTGAGTAGGATTGAGTTTGTGTTGATGAAATTTAAAGAAAGCGGCCATAATAAATCCAATGCCGGCGATTAATGAAATCACTTCGAGCATTTTAGCCAAGCTTTCTACCGTGCCAGAAACGTTGCTAGCAATGGTTTTTAAACCCACCACACTTCCACCTCCTGGTGCAGCTGCCCAGGCACTGCTACTCAAAGTAAGCCCTAAAACGGCGATCATATAAATTCCACTGCCTGCTAATAAAGCCAAGGCTCGCGGTAGAATAGTTCTGCGTAGTAACGATATCAATGACATGTTTTCCCCCTCGGTTAAAATTTAACATCCTTGTCGTCATCCCTTGTCAACGTATGATGGTCAATAATAACAACGCGACGACATTTATTTTTCTAGGCGATTATACTCTTCAATCATCTCTTTGATAAGCCCTTCTATCACACTTTCTTTGGCTTCATCATCGAGTACGCTGCCCTCTTCTCGAAATTCGGCATACCGCTCTTCAATTAATTTTGTGGCTGTGCCTCCTGGGAATTTAGTGGCTAACATACGCCGAGCCTCTTTGGGGCCAATCAACTGGTACAATCGATTACGTAAATTCGCATCTTCTGCGGTGGTGGTGAATGCCCATAGCTCAATCGGTCCTAACGTAGAGGTAAGCAGTTGGGTATTCATGCCTTCCTTCGTGGCAAATTGTGCTAAAAAGGTGGCGCCCCCTTCTTTGGGACCGTGCACACGATTTTTAAGGGCGATTTGAGCACTTTCCGACAGGCCAAACACCTGTGCTGTCTTACGCACCGCTTGTTCAGGACCCGCATACATAATAAATACGGACGTGGCAAACTCTACCATTACCGAATCAAAATCTTCCAGAGATTGCGATAACAGCGCTACTTGTACTTTCCATTTACGGCCTTCTCGCATATCTTGAATCACTTGTTCGCGTACCGATTGCGCTTTGGAGGTTCGGTGAAATTCATCCAACACAATGCGTTTCGGATCTTCGCGAATTTGACGAATGCGTTCTTGATGATAGGTGCGATACAGCTCCGGCATATCGGTTACATTATCTTCGGTGAGAAAATAATGGCGGCCCAATACATAGCGCGCCAACATATACATCACGGCTGTTTGTCGATTGGCGGTATCTCCGCCAGAACGCGCCACTTCGTCTAAATCCAACGAAACCACGCGGGCGTCTCCCAAATCAAACTGAGTGACTTGAGCAATAATCGGATATTCTCGCACGGCGCCTGACATCATTCGCGAATAGGCTTGAATTAAAGGCTCACCGGTTGGCACGATGATTTTTCCGTATAAATCTTGAATGGCAGGTAATCGACAAATAGCAGCTACATCGGCTAATACGGGTATAGCATGGCGCTGGGCCAACATGGCTTCGTGAATAAATCCTGCCATAAAGAGCGCATCGGTGATTTCCCACCACGTCGTGCGTTTGTCCGCCACAAATCCCATTTCATCGAGCACACCGTCAATAACCTCTTCTACATGAGCGGCATACGTGTTGGGATTTCCATCATCTGCAAACGCTTTATACAATTCATCCACCACCAAGCCCGACATATCCGACACACCGTCATATGGTTTATCGCCACCGACGGGTGTGGCTAACAACGTTAAAAAATTCACTAAGAAACTGCGTTCTTGAGGCGTGGGATAACGACAACCCAATTGGGTATCAAATGGATTAATCGCATATTCAGGCCGCATGCGTAAGCGATGATAAGCAACCAAATGTTTTTGTTTGGGAGGAAGTGCATCTTTTAGCAATAGAATTAAGCCACTGCTAGAAGGCCCAATATCTACAATGGAAATACGCGGTAATCGTTGCAAACCGGAGGATAAACACACCGCTAAATTAATGGCATTCGATAATACGGATTTACCGGAACCCGGTCTTGCATAAAATAAATCAATCCACGTAGTTTGTTGACTCGAACCGGGGTGATACGGCCAGGGTTTAC
Organism: Coxiellaceae bacterium; assembly: GCA_035290065.1. GTDB lineage: Bacteria > Pseudomonadota > Gammaproteobacteria > Coxiellales > Coxiellaceae > DATDVD01. Next base: position 7,879 of record DATDVD010000098.1, read on the forward strand.
CATCGGGTGAACGAAATAAAATAGCCCCTGTTTTCCACGGGGACGCGGGGCGAAATAAAGGCAACATATACAACACATCCGAAAAAGGTGCAATGGAGGCGGTGGCAACACTTTCAGGCGAAACACCTAATGCACTCGAAATTACACCTCCAAAGGTATCACCGGATACTTCAGACACGTCACATGAGCCCCATCCCTCAATTGATCGAGCTAATAATGAGGCGCGCGATCGCAGCAATTTCTCTTCTCCCACCGGCGCCCATGTAGCAGCTGCAACTCGTAATTTTACAACCGCATCATCCGTATTAATATTAATATATTCGAGCAATTTTAATGAATCGTGAATCAATCGATTTTGAGCAGAGGTGAAACTTAATACGGAAGATAATATTTCCCGCATTCGAAAGGATTCTAATCCATGGCTGTCAATTAAGAATGACATACGCCACGGGATATGAGCTTGTAGTGTTCTTGAAAATAACCGAACGAAGGTTTGAATATCTTTGGGGAACAAATCAATGTACACACAGGAATAAATTCGATCACCTACTCGTGCGGTTCGCAAATCTTTATTCACAGCATCGCGAGGAATAATTTGTTTCGCCAATTCTGGCCATAAAAGATCGGCAATATTACCCTTGGTATTATTATATTCTTTAGGGGTCACTTTATCACCCGGTAACACTGGGCTCCATTTTTCATCGGTAAAATCGGGGTCTATCGATCGACGCATGCAATATATAGCTTCATGTACTTCCAATACACGCGAGACTAATCCCCAACTTTCAAAATCCCCATTCACCAATCGTACAAACGAATCGTGGCTCTCGCGTAATTCAGGAACGGCGGCCAAAATATTTTGAGTCTGCGAAAATATCGGTGCTTTGCTATCTTTTAAAGCTTTTCGTTTATCTTTTTGAGCACGTTTTAATTGTTCACGAGTCAGGGAAGATAAATGCGTCCACAAGACGAGATAGACTTCTTCGTGAGCACAATAATGCGATAAAAATTCCAAGCGTTCTTGAAACAAATCTTCCAGAGATAAATTTAAGCGCTGAGCCGTATCGTGGGCCGGTGCAAAAATATTTCTAATATCGTCCCGTACTAATTCTTTATCGTAATTAAAATACACTTGTATAGCATGGCCAGGTTGAGACAGACTGGTTTGTAAGGATTGTTGAAGACCGCTGTGAATGCGGTCAAATTCTTCTCGACCAATCAATGATTTTACGCCAGAGACTTGAATAATCGACATCAAGGAACCATCGTGTGCTACTAATACGGTAGGGCTATCCGCTGTTTGAATATCACAATAAGAAGCCGTGGTTTGCTTAAGAGACGTTCCCGCCCACGCTAAAAACGTATCAAAACCACTTAAAAAAGATTCTACGATGTTTGCCATACCTGTTATTCCTTGCGGTGCTCTACAATCCTCTGTTTAGCACCTTGTACATTCAGCCTAATGGCCCGCTGTTTTTTGATGACCCATTGTCTTATAGGCTTCAATGGACCAATCTTCAATTTGTTGAGCAAAACGCACTGGGGAAGGGAGTAAACGAACTTTAGGTTCTAAACGATTCATCAGCGTTTCAAAATTTTCAATTCGAGCATCGACTAGCAAACGGCCATAATTGTTAGGATTGCTTAATCCTTCGCCCATTTCTTTCTCAATTAATTGACCCCGTAATTTTAAATCGCGAAAAATATTATTCGCTTGTTTAGCACTCGGGAAATTATTAGCCATGATGCAAAATAATTCATGGCTTAAGGCATTAACTTCATTTTGGGTCATTTCTGGGCAATAAATTATAGTACCACCACCATAATCGGTCATACCCACTGATTCCAAGAAAAAACATTGCGAGCAAAAAGGACAAGCTGTGGCGAGGTTGGCCGCGTGATTATTGGAATAATTGCTGTCCAGGTTAATAACATCCATATGCTGATTCGCCCGAAACCCACAAAATAAACACGTAAAATCATCCCGCCTAAAAATACTTTGCTGATAATTAGTAAACCCTGGATCGAAACGACGCAACATAAATAACCGCCAATTTTCCTCGGTGGAAATTAAGGGAAGATTGATTAGTTGCATTCTCATGCGCCTGCAAATCCTAGTAAATTTTGAATAATATGGGCTGTTCCCACAATATGGATGCACAAAATACCGCCAATAATATGCATCATCGCTTTACCCGCTGTACCTGGCTGAGCCTCTTTTCCAAGCCGAGCAACCATTAACCATCCTCGAATAAAAGAAACCACCCCTACAAATCGCACAAACATCACAATAGGAGGCAGCATATTATCAATACTGGAATATCCAAACGTAGGAATAGCCATGGGGTTGGTGGTGCCCCATACGGCATATAGCGCTGTGCTTAACACCGTGGGCAAATATAATAATGCGACTCCCGATAAAATCATAAACAAAGGTGCGGCTAACGTAATCTGCTGCGACATCATGGTTCGCATTTCGCCATAGCGCTTTAATTTAAATAAGCCGCCCAAAAACAATGAAAGACCTGCTGCAATTGAAACATATTCGGCAATGCGCGCCATTAGCGCAATATTTTGCGTAATTAATTGGGGGCTGGTGTCATCCCCTGTTCCGCTTTGCGCTAAGGCTGTGAGCGAAAACCCCGCAAGCAGCAATAACCATCCTCTGCGAGAAGCTTGGAAAAGCGTGCGAGATAGTAAATTATTAGCTATCGTCTTCATTAAAACCAATTACTTTCCCCGTTGAACCGGTTACTGTTCCTTGATCCGGATCAATATATTCCACTCGACCATATTGCGGAATAGTATCGCCCACACTGACAGAACGAGCATCCCCATTAGATCCTTGTATCCACGCACGACCTGGAATAATGGCTCGTAAATAATAAGTCACCGGTGTCACGGGTATAACCGGTTTAGGTTTAGCGACAGGTTTTAATTGTTCTGCTATTTTCGCCGTTTGATCCGTAAGGGATGTCACTGTTTGGCTTAATTGTGTTTGCGTACTTTGAATATTCGATAAGCTGTTTTGAATATCTTGTAACTGCCCCTGCAATTCTTGAATAGCCGTTTTATTTTGCTCTACCTGCGATTGTGCTTGTTTAACGGCATTTTGAGCATCTAATAGCCCTGTTGACACTTGCGGTTTTGGTGCAACTGCAACTTGCATGGGTGCTGATTGGGGCGGGAGGGGCACGGGTTTTACTTTTTTAGGTCCTCCACTAAACATTTTAAAGACTAATGCAATGAGGGCCGCCGCAATCACAATAACAATGATGCGTTTATTGCTTTGCCAAAAGTTTTTTAGCCCATTCAAATCTTGTGGATTACCACCAGCGGGTTCCTCCGGATTTAAAGGAGGAATCTCATTACCTGTTGAGAATTCTCCTTCCGGGTATTGGTAATCATCTTGTTTATAATCATCCGGCATAATGTATTCCCCTATTTAACAGCTTGAAAACTGGCTGGCATGGTTAAATCGCTCATTAACAATAAACCAATTCCTGTCCCTCCTGCCACTTGGACGGTAGGTGGAACTGAAAAATTTTGGCCCATTTGTGAGGCATATTGGGTGCCCACATTCCCTAAACCAATCATCACTTCTTGGCGCGTGTTAAGTTGATCGTATACGGTGGTGGTATTAAACAACCCACCCGTGGTTGTACTGCCAGAGTTTTGAATAGCAGACGAAATACCCGACAAGAATGAAGAAGCAAATAACGTTCCGTAACGCAACAAATAATGATTATTAACATCACCCGCAATAGCCGTACGCGCGGTATCCGGATCAATAGCCACAGCATTTAACGACACCGTGCTGGGTAAAGAAGGAACATTCAGTACATTAAAATTAATCAACAACTTCGTATCGACGCGCGTGAAACGACCTAATAATTTCGCACCTTTTAAAGGACCTGATACCAGCGTGGCTAAAATGGGAGTTTGTTCATCGCTGTTAATCGACGTATCCAACACAGCAAACCAGACAGCACCTGCTTTAAAAATTTCCCCACTAGGCGCTGCAGCACTGGCATCACTTCCCGCATTACCCCCCGCGCTACTACCTCCGCCCCCTTGATCATTGCCGGAAGCATATTGTTGCACCATTGGAGAAGCCCAATTGGACATCAACTGCGAGGCTTGAGCACTCATTTCCCCTTGCAACTGTTGAATCATGTTTTGACGTTGTTGACGAGATGCTTGTTCTGCTTGCATGGCTTGAATATGCGCCAAACGTCCAGCAGGTGAATTTTCATCAATGGGGGTTAAAGACGCTCCCGCATTGATCGGGGCTCCCAGAGCATTGACTTGCGCCGGTGCAAAACCCACGGCTCTGAGTTGTCCTGCCGTAAAGCCAGCATCCGCCAAAGATTTTGCCCCAAAACCAGCCGCTTTCAATTGTTGAGCGGTAAAACCTGCGGCTCTGAGTTGAGCACCATTAAAGCCTGCCGCTTTCAATTGTTGAGCACTATAACCCGCAGCTTTCAAGGCCTCTAAACTACATCCTTGAGCCCGTAACACAGCCGGTGAAACACCCTGCGCATAGTCTTGTTTTAATGCATCCACACTGCAATTACCGGAACCCACGCTGCCTGCCGATATTCCATAGCCCACTTGATCCGGCGTAAAACCCGCTCGCAACAAATCACCTTTGGTATAACCTGCTGTGGTTAAATCGCTGGGAGAAAATCCCGCGTCTTTTAATTGTTGTGCATTAAAGCCTGCGGTTTTTAAATCACCCGCGCTAAAGCCCGCCGCTTTTAAATCAGCAGCTGATAGGCCCGCATCACGCAATTGTGCGGCATTAAAGCCTGCGGCTTTTAAGTCAGCGGCTCCAAACCCAGCATCTTTTAAATCTTGCGCACTAAAACCGGCATCTTTTAATTCACCGGCGGTAAAGCCCGCATCTTTTAATTGTTGCGCGGTAAAACCCGCGGCTTTTAGTTCGCCCGCTGTAAAACCGGCATCTTTCAATTGTTGAGCCGTAAAACCGGCATCTTTGAGTTGCTGAGCGGTAAATCCTGCGGCTTTTAATTGAGCCGCCGTAAAGCCTGCCGCTTTTAATTCAGCAGCGGTATAACCCGCAGCCTTTAAAGCCGCTAATGAACATCCTTTTTCTCGCATTTCGGTCGCAGAAATGCCTTCGGCTCGATCTTTTTTCAATGCATCAACACTGCAAGCTCGATTTTGATTTTTAGCTAAGGCTGCAGCAATGGCTTGAGGGGTAAAACCGGCTGCACTTAATTGATCTCCATCAAAACCGGCTGCCGCTAATTGATCGGCATTAAAGCCTGCATTTTTTAAATCTTGCGCATCAAAACCCGCATCTTTTAATTCACCGGCGGTAAAGCCGGCGTCTTTTAATTGTTGTGCGGTAAAACCCGCCGCTTTTAAATCCGCCGCACTAAAACCGGCTGCACGCAATTGGGCCGCTGTAAAACCAGCGTCTTTTAATTCTTGTGCCGTAAAGCCTGCGGCTTTTAAATCCGCCGCACTAAAGCCCGCTTGAATTAATTCCGCTAAAGTAAACCCACAATCGCGCAATTGTTTGGCTGTGAAACCACTGTCTTTTAATTCAGAGGCATTATAACCGGCCGTTTTTAAGTCAGGGCATGCGCACCCTTGGCAGCGTAATTCTTGTGCGCGTACACCAGAATCTCGCGCTAATTTTAAATTATCCGCCTTACAAACGCCGGGTTCTGGGGCAAAACTGCCGGGCCCAGTGGGGCAGGTATGGTACGTACCATCCGGTGTTGCAAAGGAACTTAAATCACCAATAAAACTAGGGCGTGTGATGGTGGGGACAGCACTGGTTCCTTGTTTGCGGGCTTGTTGGGCCAATTGTACATTTTGAGTTTGCTGGGCTTGTACATACGCTTCGGAAGGATTGCCAACGCCTGGCAACGATTGAATATTAGGTGCGCCGCTGACTAAAGCCGTTCCTTGCAAGGCTTTTTGGCGAGAATCATGGTGCCAATATAAAGAGCCTCCAATGACAATGGCTGCCACAATGAAAATGATCAGAATCACGCGAAGTTTATAATTTTCTTCTGCCATTGTCTCAAAGCCCCTTAATATTCAGCTGGGTCATTTTTCCACGCTGAGAAACCAATAGAAGTGGCGTTTTATTCAGTTGATACGCATGCATACCATCGGCACTGGTCATCATAGAAATCCATCCGGGTGATAAAACTGTGAGGCGAGTGCGCAAATATAAAGTAGCACCCACTACCCAGGCTTGGGCCTCTCCTCCTTGAACCATGACTTCTTCACTGCCATCGGGTGGAACACCGTCTAACACGCTTAACAATTTAGGATCTGCACTGTCTGGCATACCATTTACACTCGGCGCCGCATTGGGCCCTACACCTGGCAAACGCAAATCCACCCGATAATCGACAGCTTGTTGACCCGGTAACAACGTAATCATTACAGGCGTATCTAAATCTTTTAACATCACCGCTAAATTCGCGGATTTATACGCACTTAACGCCTGCACCAACAGCATATTACTTTGTTTATCCCACTGAATATTAAATCCTCTCGGATCTCCTAAATCATAGGCTTTAATAGGCCAAGGTGCACCCGTGGTATCTAAAAAAACCAAGGACGTAATAAAACCCGCGGCTAAGCGAATCACCGGTGGAACGGCACCGGGTGATAAATTCACTATGACAGAACTGGAGGTTGGTTTCGGGGGCAATCCCGGCGCTTGTACGGTGGCTTGCTGATTTTGATCAAATAAATAATGAAGCGCATGCACTTGTTGAGGTGTCATGGGCAACGCACCTCGAGCCACATTGGCAAAGGCTTGATCGCGAATGTTACTATCCTGCAACACCGGTACCCCTCCCTCATCTCCTCCCCCGGTGTTATCTTGCACCACCGAAGCAAAAGCAGGATTAGGAGTAGCCGTAGGCACTAAGGCGTCGGGCTCTGCGACGGGAGCAGGGTTTGCAGGAGCGGTGAGAGCATCAGGAGCCGGCGTATTAGGCTGAGATTGTTTGAGAATGTTAGCGATGGCTTGTGCTTGCTCAGAACTATTGCCGGAATTTAAAGCACTGTCTAATTCCCCGGATTGGGCAAAGCTCACTGTGGTAAAGAACATTCCGATGAAGGCATATAAACATTGTTTTCCACACTGAGTCACTGGTTATATTCCCATGCATGTTAATTGACTGTTTATCCCGGTCAGTGACAATAAATCAGCGTATAGTATAGCTGATTCTATTTCAAGATGCTGCACTGCGCGTATCCATAATAAAGTTATTGATTGCAATTTGATCCGGTGTATCTTGCACCGGCATTCTTACTACCACCATCGTCACTAATGTCGGCTGATTAATCGTTCGGTTGGCATTCACATAGGTTACCAACAGAGGGAGCTGAATTTTCCACGCATAATGCCCATCAACAATCGCTTTTTCTTGGATTTCAGGCGCACCGGTAATAACCGCGTTGGAAACCATGTTTAACTCGGTCAACGTTTTAAGGTTATTGGTCGATTGAAGGGCATTTAAAAAATATTTCCATCCATCGGGGGTAAAATATTGAGAAGCCTCTTGCAGCTGATCTCGCCAATGCAGAAAGTCCAATTCAAAGGCTTTCTGCGCGGCTACCGCACTCCATTGCAATACACGGCCATCGGATACGACCGGGTCACTTAAGGGATGCAAATCAATCATACGCCCATCATCGGTAATGGCAAAATACTGGGGTTTAGGCGGATGAGTGCCTTCATAAATCAATAAAGCCGCTAAAAAAGTATTCAAGACGACGAGCAATAAAAAGGTGAGCACTACTTTGCGATAGCTGTCTCGATAAAATTCTTTTCGGAGTAATACCAATTTTAAAGCATCGTCTGACATAGCTTAACTCAACGCCTGTTGTTGGGCCGGCATACTTTCATTAAAATCATTAATTAAAATACCCTGCGCCGTATCTAAGGTGGAAACTCGCATAATAGTTAAGGTAATCACTAATTGTTGCTTGCGCGTCTCACTTGCACTGACATAGGTGACTAATAACGGTAATTGAACCACCCAACTAAACCGTCCGCTGATAATTTCACGCTGCAACACAATGGGTGAGCCCGTCACCACGGCAGTGGCTTGAAGTTTTTGATTTTGAATGGTCGATAATATGCCTGAAGCATTTAAAGCCGCCATAAACGCAGACCATCCTTGGTCTGTAAAATACGTTCTCGCCTGTGATAATTGCGTTTGATAATTAACAAAATCCAAATTGTAAGCCGCTCGTACCGCTAAAGAAGCCCATTCTAATAAAAAATTGGTGGTAACCATAGGCTCACTGAGGGAGTGCATTGGAATGACGTCACCGCCCGGAGTAGTGGCAAAAAACTGAGGGGATGGTCGCGTATAGTCCACCCCAATAAGTCCTACCGTCAGACCTACCGCTAATATCATCAACATCACGACCCAACGTAGCACTTTTCGATAACCTTCTCGGTAAAAAATCTCGGATTCTGTATTATTATTTTTGCGCCTCATAAGATTGCATTATAGCAAGGATCCTTAAGGGAGTCTTAATCTTTTGCCGGTTAATCATAGGGCTGTATCGCAGGATGATAGCGAAAAACAATTTCCACCCGTCGGTTAGAAGCTTGTCCTGCGTCGCTTAAATTACTGGCAATCGGATGCCCAACACCTTTTCCTTGGCTGCTCATTAACCGCGTATCCACTCCGGCTTCCCATAATCGTTTGGCCACTACCTCGGCTTGGCGAACGGTTAACAACGTTTTGGGGGGCATCGTACCTGGGGTATCCGAATACGCTCTCACACTAATATCGGTCGTATCATAGGAACGAATCAGACGCGCCGTCAATTTTAGTAAAGGCTTAGCGGTATCCTGGATATTGGCTGAATTAGCCAGGAATAATTGATCCGATGAAAAAACCAGATTGATGGTTTCACCCACTTGAATAAAGTCCACGCCTTGGCTCTTTAGCTGATCAATAATGCCTTGTTGGTAGGCGGTGGGCTGCTCAAAGTAAGGACCGCCATAATAAATGGAAGAATGTTTTTTCCATATCGGCTCGCCTGCAGTGGGTTCACAACTGGCTAGCAAACTCGCGCCGACTAGAATCATCGTCGCAATAAAAATCTGTTTAATTCGTATGTATCGCACCGGTTATCCCCAGGTTATTTAAACGGTAGGGGCAGACCGTGGTCTGCCCAGAACGCAGCACAAGATTTAAATTTTGCTCGGGCAGACCACAGTCTGCCCCTACTATTATAAAAAAACTACTTACTTTTGTCCTCTTTCTTCTGCGCTTCTTCTTTTTTCAACGCAATGGCTTCTGTGACTTGGGTAGCAATCAACGCTAATTCATCCGGCGGCGTGGTAGGAAGAACAGGCGGCGGATACTTTGTGCCTTTTTGCATTTCACGCACCAAATCCAAGGCTTGATCCATCGATTTTTGAGGATTGGCCCCGCACAATCGTTCAATATACTCCAATTGATCCCGCACCTCGGTGCGATTTAATAAAGGCTGGCCAAAGGTTTGGGCATCGGGCGTAATCATATATTGCTGTACATGCTCACTGTGTGTCATTGGCAAGAAGATATCTAAATATCCTCCTTCAAAATTACTGACGGTTTCAGCTTCTGCCGTGGCCAAGTGAGGACTGGACACTTGAATTTCCCCCAATAAAGCCGCTGCCCTCTCTAAAGGCATGTCATACGGTTGTTGATGGAATCGATCGATAATTTGAGAGACTTCATCACCCATCGTATTCACACTTAAAAAATCACGGCCTCCATTTACCAACTCTTCGAAATTTTTAAATAAATTAACCGTTCGAATAATTTCCGGATCATTCGGCAAATCCACTTTTAAAAAATGATTTAATCGAAGTGTTTTCGCATGTTTAGGATCCGCATAAAATGTTCTAGCTCGCACGATTTTAGATTTAAAGAGAATATGCATTTCACCTTCGGCTTGCTCTTTTAAATCTAATAAATCAATTCGGCTTCGTTTTTCTAATTTTGCGCCTTTAGCATCTTGATACGTTCCCAACACACTGCCTTGATCCACCGAAAAACTATCCACATGCGTTACGTAAGACTCACCGGCAGATTTCATAAAGAAATCCCACGTTTCCAACGGATCTTCTAGTTTCATACAAATTTTAATATTGGTGTTTGCACCAATGGACATCGCTTCTTCTTTTGAGGCTCTTTGAAATGCCGGCAAATCTTGTCCTGCAAATACTACTGAGAACCCCAGTGAACGTGCTTGCGCCGGCACCACGGCAAATCCTTTTACAGCATAATATCCATACTCATCCAAAATACATAAATAAGGCGTTCGTGAATTGGTGGGTTTACTTTGCACCAAATCCGCATATTCCCCTTCCACATGTTCGCCTAAACCAGACGCCATCATAACGCGCAAGGTGGCAATAATGACTTTACCTAAATTCGATAATTCATCGGGTGATTTTTCAAGAGCTGGCAATAATACGACTAAAATGCGGCGATTTAATACCACATCTTTTAAATCCACTTCGGCCAACTTTGTTCGCATAATATGGCCATAGGTATCCGCTAACGACGTAAATACCCGTGTTAACTGCATCGTAATAAATCCGTGCTGCTCCAATACTTGAGAAACTTGTTGGCCTTTTTTCTCCTGATTATAACCGGGCAAGTTATAAACATAGTTACGAATGGGCTCCATTACTGTTTCGGGCAATCCTTCCAAGCTAATGGTATCCGCTCCATCACGAATAAAGGCATTATCCATCACCATGGCTTCTAACCGATTTAAATGGAAATAATTACGAATCGTGTTCGCATCTAATAAAATATGGCCCGCATCGCGCATTGCCACCAACACTTTCATCAATGCTTCGACGAATGCAATCGCACGGCCTTTCCACATATCTCCATCCGGCGTGGCCGAGCTAGAATCCATCATGCTCACAATTAATTGCGATAACATACTGGAAGAGCCTCGACCAAACGGGTTAATGGTATTGGATAATCGTTTTTCTTGCGGGCCAATAATATCCTTACCACCCGTCATAAAGTTAATTAGCAGTAAATCATCGTCACGCCCCATCGTGCGGACCATGCTAAACACTTTAGAAAAAAGTGAGTTATCACCTTTACCGTCCACATAAATAAAACCACTGGATTGCAACAACGCATTGTACGCAAGCGATACCAACATTTCCGTTTTACCGGAACCGGTTGATCCAAAAATCAATACGTGGGTTCGCATGTCTTCATTGGAAAACCACAATTCTTCTTCGGTTTTAATTTCATTACCAAAGAAATAAATTCCACGCGCCATCCGCGGTTTTTTGCTGCCTGGTATAAGATCATTTGGATCTTTTAAATGAGAACGCATGGGCAAGCGAAAAGGCAATTTCGCTTTTCGAAAATAGCAATAAAGAAAGAAGAAGATACCGGATATCAATAACACATCCGATAACCACGGCAATAGAAACGCAGAAACTGCCCAACAAAATAAAAGACCTGCCACGCCTCGAGGATTTTTTAAAAAATCCCCAATACGCTGGCCGAGCGTACGGGTATCCCGAATAATCTGGGAATAATTCTGTTCCTGATGACTTTCTAATCCTCTAAGGCCTGCCATCGATCTCTCGCATCTATGTATAAAATATCCGCAACACAGTTCTCTAACGCAATCACCGCCTCTTTTACCGTCGGTACTCGTAAAGCACACGCATAGCGTTTTTCCGCCAACCAATGCGCATAAGCACCCGCCACTTCAATCACTGCCGTTTGGCGCCCTACCGTATTTAACATATACCACAACCGTCGATCCAATGGCTTTAACCATAAAAACTCGGAGGTGGCCAATACACCGTCACTGCGTGCAATTTCTAATAAAGAAGCCATAAAAGTGGTGACATACCCATGGCGAGGCAATAAAAATCGGACAATGCGAGAGTTTTGGTATTTGACTAATTGAGAAACCACTCCTGTAAAATCTAGTTTTCCACTGTTAGCCGATCCTGAAATTTGATCAACTAAACGATGAGCAATATCATGCTCACGCTCTGCTTTCGCAATAAAAATCACTATTAACGCTTGTACATAAATAGGTAACTGTTGAAGATTTCGCCAAAAGGGGCCTAATTGTAAAGCAAATACTCGATGGGCACGTGCTTTGCGAACCACCCATTTTTTCTTATTATTTTTATCATCAATCGCTTTAATTAAGTCGTATTTTTTACAAAAATCTAACGGTGTTTGAGCCATAGCCCATGAGCCAGTATCTAAATTTTCTTTTACTAAATCCAATTTTAAAATAGGCGCGATTTGTGGCCAGTTGACAGCCTCCACCATTTTTAATGTTTTCATGGTGTAAACATTTTGAAAACGAGCGGTGTTATGACGAAATAACAACCAACCTCCTAATATTCCCATCACTGCCATAACAGGAAAACGCAACCAAAGCCCAATGCTATTGCTTAATAATTCCACATCTTGGAAGGTTACTTCTTTCCAGGTGGTGGTAGCCATGTAATGTTCCCAATACGTAAGGCTATTAAGATTAAGCAGAGGAAGGTGAACAGATGCAGCCGCAACATTTATTAAGGTCGCACACCATCGAATGGCCACAATTTCATAATAACGAATATGGAAAAGAATGGTGATAATTTTTTCTTTTTCTAACAACCATAGAACCACACCCGCAATAACGAGCATGATCAAAATCCAAAAGAAATTGGCCGTCTGATCCGTGGGGGCATTTTGAGGGGGTTGTCTCATGCTCGTTTTATTCCGTCCGTAGCTTGAATTGAGCCTAGCGAAAATCCAAGTTTCAAAGCTATCCAGTAATAACCTGGGTTTTTGCTACGCTCAAACCAGGCTACGTTAATTTATTAATTGTAGCACAGGGTAATGTATTCACTCTATCAGCCTTCCGCGATCAAATCGATAACGCTGACCGAGATGCACAAACTCTACAATCCCTTCCGCTTGAATGGCACCTTCTTTTAAAGTGAGCAAGGGCTGATCCAGTCGATCGACCACCGTCCCCGTATAACTGCTGGGTGCTAAAATATCCTGCTTACGTATCGCTACCACCACATACGAATCCGCACTGGGATCTGCTTTAGAACGAATCAAGCGCTGGACCGATTCTTCTTTCTCATACACGGGTCTGCCTTGTACATAGCGCGGTAAATTTTTTAACAGACGTTCCCAGGATTTTAAATCGTGCCCCCCGGCCAGATATAAAGAAATATAAACCGCTTGTTGGCTTTCTCGTAACTGCTCGAGTGGATTTTTAGCCGCTTGATCGCTGCCTGTCGCAGCAGTAGCCGCTAAAATTTCTTCTTTGAGTTTTCGAATCGGTTTAATGGTATTGCGCAAAAATAACGATGTATCCCAATCACCTGCCTCCAGGATTCTATTGATAATAGTGAGGATGCCGGTACTGACTTTCTGGCTTAATTCGTTATCTTTGCGGGGGGAGTTATAAAATTCATGCGAAAGCTGATCCAGCACTTCTTCTTCGCGCTGGAGCACCGTCAATAACGTTTCTTTGTTTTTTAAATCTGCTTCTCTATCGCGTGAAGCTTTATCAAAACTCATGGACACGGCCGTTCACGCTCCCTGTAAACCATTCGTTATTTAAAGAGTCATGGTACTTTAATAAAAGAAGAATAAACAGCCCTTATCAGAATGAAAAATTAACCACCGAATCGAGGCGAAACAGGAGAGGTATCCGAACCTTTCTTACCACCCCCTGGGGCTTGCGCTGCAGCAGTTTTAGCAGCCGCCGCAAAAAGCCAACCTGCTGCATGAGCCTTAGCATGAGGAGTCATGGCATGAGCAGCAGCCAAAAGAGCGCCCATATCCTGAGCCATCTTAGTGCTTAGCTCTGATATACGTGGACCAGGATTGGAAGAGGTAGTCATATATGTTTCCTATCTGTATCTTATTATGGAGATAGTCCTATTATACCTAAAAAAACTTAAGGAAACCTTAAGAAAAACAGTATTCTTATTATTCTTTACTAAAAATCAATAGATTAAAGTAAGCGGGGGAAACTTGAGTTCCCCAGGCTACGTTGATTTAAGAACCTAAATCCGAACCCATAGTTTGAGCTTGGCTCGATGGTTGTCCAACTGCTTGATCTACCGCCGTTTTTACATTTTGTGACTGCGCCTGGAGGGCTTGTTGCATTTGCGCGCTCATCGTTAATTGAAGCGCCGACATGGTAGCGAGCATCCGTTCATTATCCATATGAATTTGTTGAAGTTTTGCCAATATTTCGGCATTAATCAATACATTCTCTCGCTCAACCGTAGCAGGGGGAGCCGATTGTATTCCTTTGTACCAATTAGGATTATTGGTACGCCAGGTGGCTTCATAGGCTTCCACTTGTAAGGGGGAAGCATCAGGCGTCGAAGTCCACGTTTTACCATCCGAGCCTAACACTTGAATCCCTGTCTGTTGCCCTAACCCTTTTACCACCGTGCGTTCGGCCATCAGTTGACTAAAGTTATTAATCGCCACCGAACGCTGCGCGATAAAACTTCGCACCGCATTTTGATACATTTGATAGGCCGGGGTTTGTTCAAACTGCATTAACGCATCTTTATTGGTAGAAATTTGAATTAAGCGATTTAAACCAATGCTGGGATCAATTAAGGGTTGATACACTTGCCCCAAATATCCCACATAATATTGTGCCGATTGTTGTGCCTGAGTGGTGGTATACGCCAGCGGATCCACTAAGGAACCAAAATTAAAATAGGTGTTATTTTGCGTAATATCGGGCGGCGTTGAAAAGAAACTGCTTCCTTGTTTTGGCAGAATAGAATCGCCCGCCAACACTCCGATAGAATAATTCGCGATTAAATTGGGGGGTTGTTGCGCAGGCGGATTGGTCACTTGACCAAAAGGTGCCAATTGCGCTTGAATTTGATTCAACGTATTTTGATCCGCAGTGGCACTCACTTGCTGCTTAATCGCCGCATTATTTTGATTGGTCTGTGCTACTCCCGCTATATTTTGATCAACCTGATACACCGCGTCAGTTACCGTTTTAACCGTGCCATCAACTAACGCTTTCATTTCTTGCGCTAATCCTTGAATGGCCTGAAGAATGGCATCATCCCCCGGATCGGTGCCTTGGGCAAAGGCCAAAGAACCCCAGCTTAAACCTGCGCACACCATTAATACGCTTAACTTAGAGCGTTTAAAGGAAAAACGTCGCTTTGTAGATGTCATAATCAAAACCTCTTCTCTCATCAGACGGACGGTCCACCTGCATTATAGTAATTACATTGATAATCAATTTGCGTTAACACATTGGCCGCTTGGGTAATCGCTTGCATTTGGCTTAGTAAACTATCAGTACTTGATACATAGGCCTGTGCAATTAAATTGTTGCTGACACACGCTTGTAACGTAGGGGCGATGCTGGAGCATTTACTTTGGCTCATAGAACTCGGCGCCGCTTGCGCCAGTTGTACGCACAGCGCAGGATTAATATCCGCATGGGCTGTCGTGTAAATAAAACCGGTCATCACCACACCTAACAGAAAATAATAAATCACTCTCTGTAGGGGCAGACCGTGGTCTGCCCGAGATCTTGCGCGGAATTTTGCCCGGTATTCTTGGGCAGACCACGGTCTGCCCCTACGGGTGGAAGTGGTGTTAAATGGTAATTTATTCATGGTCACTTTCCTCAAGTGCTTTAGTAATTAATTGAAATCGATCTTTTCCAAACACACGGCTAATCAGTCGCAGCCGTTCAAATACAATGTTTCGTTTTAAGAAAATACCACTCATGTCTTCTTCCGATTTGGTATTTTCTTCGGCGAACATTAAAATCTTAGCCGCCGCACCGGGATACGCCATATCCAAGCACATCAATAAGCGTAAACCCCGACCTGTTTTTAAATTACCGACTAGCTCGACAATGCTTTCTTCTTGCCCTATTTCAATGGAGCCCAAGTTATCCAATACCTCGCCTAATTTTTTTAGGCTGGTTTCTAAGGCATCACTTCCGTCCGGGGTCCAGTCTTCTACCCCTTCCATAAAAGTAATTACCCGGTAAATGGTGGGGTCTTGATACGCCTGCCAGAACTCATGGACAGCTTTGTGGCTTAAATCGGGCATTGGTTCCTCTCGTTAACGTTAAGAATAGCTTAAAAACCTTAAGGAAACATTAAAAAGTGATCTATTTTGTACAAAAAGTGTCCTATTTTTAGGTGAGCTGCGCCCACTTTTTTAATCTAATCTTTTGAATTTATTGGGATTTACTCACTTCCTGTGGTGGCTAGAAATTTAAGGCTTCCTTAAGGTTTTAGTGATAGGATGGCTATTGTCGCTCAATAAATCTTAAGGTTTTTAACTATACTACTATTCTATAACAAAAAAGTGGAGATTACGAAATGGGATTACGGGATGGCTTAAAAAACTCCTTCAAAGACGGCGCACTCTCCCCCTTTAATGTGTCCCGATGGATTGGAACGGATAATATTAAAGCGTCTAGCCGTACCGTTCAGGATCTTTATAAAGATCTCTACAAAAAAGAACTGGTAGGCAGCGGTGTCAAAAAAGAAACTTTTGAAGAAGCGATGATTCGCTTAGGCCTGACCGAAGCTGATATTCAAAAACGAATGGCATTAAGCCGAAAACGACTCGTGATTTATGCCCTATTCGGAGTGTTTACGGTGGGGTATATGATTTATTTGTTCGCTATTCACCAATTCAGTGCCAGTTTTCTGTGCTTGATCATTTTATTATTATTGTTGACCTACTGCTTTAAAGAACACTTTCAGTATTATCAAATGAAACGTCGGAAATTAGGATGTTCAATTAAAGAATGGCTTAGAGATTTATTTCGAGGTAATGCACAATGAGAAAATTAGTATCCACGCTGTTTTTATTACTGGTGAATGGAATTGCCCTGGCGCAAGGAACTCCAAATTCTAGTGTATTAGCACCGAATCCAACGGATTTATCGGTCATTTACCTCGGTCAAATTTTCGGCACGGTGGGTAACGTGTTGCACGGAACCTCGGGCGAAATGCTGGGCCATTTATTTTATCGCTTCAATCAAGGGGTATTTATTGTGGCCGGTATGTGGCTTGCCTATACCACGGTAACCATTGTACTCCGCGCTGCGGCTGAAGGTTCCTTTATGGGGGCTAAACAAGGCAGCATGGGCTGGTTTGCGATGTTGCGTATTCCATTGGGTTTGGCGTTATTAATGCCTATTCCTTCAACTGGCTATGAAGCTTACCAAGCGATTGTCATGGAAGTGGTGATTCAAGGGGTTAATTTAGCGGATAACACGTGGAGTTGGGCGCTTCAATATTTACAAACAGGCGGGCAATTATTTGTGTCGCCCGGTAGTGCCAATGCCTCAGCCACTCAAAATGCGGGTGGTGCCACCGTGATTGCGCAAGCTGTTTTCTTAAGCGAAACCTGCCAAGCGCTCAGTAACTATTACAATTCTACGAATCAACAATATTTGGCCCCTAATCAACAATACGGCAGTTATCAACCTCAAACAGATTCAACCACCAATATGCTGTATTTCCCAGGCGTAGGTAATGTTGCAGGCCAAGAAATTACCCCTACGGCTGCGACATGCGGTTATGTGAGCTGGGATCTTAATCAATATTGTTCTCAAGGCACCACGACCGAAGACAGCGTAGCCTGCCAAACCACGCAAACGGCTGTTCAACAAGTGGCTTCCGATTTACAACCCGCTGCTAAAGAATTTGCGTGCTCGTTAGTGGGCTCTACGACGGGTTATTGTGAACCCGAAGCGGCCTTATTGCCTTCAGCCAATGTGGATGGTGAAACCGCCATCACCGGCTCGATGGTGGATTATCAAAACTTAATGATGACCGTACAACGCTATGCCAGTGGACAAGCTTCTCAGCAATATCGCCAATTTATTATCAGTGGTACACCGGCTGCAGATGGCTGGATTATGGCGGGTCGTTATTATTGGGATATTACTCGGTTAAATGATCAATTGAATAGCCAAGGAGGCTCGGGAGTTTTACCTATTCTTAAACCGGTTGCTCCGCAAGATTCTATGGATAATTATCCAGGTATCTCTCAAGCACGAACTCAAATTGGTGCCAGCCCTACGTTAGTGACCAATCAATGCCCCAGTAACCTTCCAGCACCGCTGATGACAACCGCGTGTACCAATTACATCCTCTATTTTGGTGCTACACCTGGCTCAAGCGGTGGATCAGGTACGCCCGGCGGTGGCGCCGGTGGCTCGGGTTTTGCAAAATGGTTTGCCAGCATATTGTCGATTGGTATTACTCCCATTATGAAATTAGCAGAATCCTATTCTCAACATAGCGTTAACCCCATTATGTGGATACATAATGTGGGAATGGCGTGTTTAGGCGGTGTGGGATTCTTTTGGTTCTCAGTGGTACTTATGCTGGCTCCTATTCTGTTAGCGGCCAATATTTGCAACTCGGAACAACCTCTCGGCGCTACCTTAAATGCGTTAGTCGATTGGATGAAATCCTTCTGTATGATGGTTGCGATCATGTTGATGAGTGCGGGGGTTATGATGGCCTACTATGTGCCTTTATATCCTTATCTTTTATTTACGTTTGGCGCGATTGGTTGGTTTATCACGGTCATTGAAGCCATGGTAGCCGCTCCTCTGGTCTGTTTGGGATTAACGCACCCAGAAGGACACGATTTCTTAGGCCGATCGGAACAAGCGTTGATGTTATTGTTAGGCGTATTTTTAAGGCCTGTGCTGCTCTTAATCGGATTAATTTCCGGTATGATTTTAAGCTATGTCGCTTTAGAAATGTTAAATTTAACCTTTGCGAGCGTTCTAACCAGCTTATATGCCGGGAATGTATCGGGTAGCACAGGAGTGAGTCTACAAGCGGGTATTAACGCCACGGCCAATGCCGCCGGTGCAGGTGGCCTCGCCGCATTAATAGTAGTAGGCCCTGCTTTGATGGTGATGTTTGCCATGATTGTGTACATGGTGATCAACCAATGTTTCAGCTTGATCTACGTATTACCGGATAACATTATGCGTTGGATCGGCGGCCCACAACAACAAGACACGACGGCTCAAATGGCACAACAAGTGGGTGGTGCTATGAAAGGCTTTGGAGAAGGCGCAGCCCGTGCATTGAATACAAGCGGCGGCAGTGCTAAAGGGCCTGATAAAAAGAAATCCGGGGAAGGGGAAGGGGAAGCCAAATCAACCGGTGGAACCAGTGCCAAAGAACAAGGTAAGGATGGCGCAAGTATAGACGCTGCGAAGAAAAAGGGAGAAAAAAGCCCCAAATAAATAACATCACTCATGCTATGCGCAAAAAGCCCTACTTTGATAGGGCTTTTTTATTAACTACAAAATAGGTTATCCCTATTAACAGAAGCGTACCTAAAAAAACAGTATAAAGCGGCATAAAAATCATCGCTAATATGCGGATACCGGCGGGCAAATACAAACAAAATTCCACTAATGCAATACGCCACACATTCACCAAAAATCCCCGAGGAAAACGGAATTTCGCCTCGCTCACTGGCAAATAAAATTCAAATAACGATGACAAATGACGCACCGGCGGCAAATACAATAACAGAATCACAAAACTTAACAAGGGAAGCAATCCCTTCACCGTATCAGAGAGGTGTAGCTGCAAAAAAGAAACGTGATCGCAAACTATAAAGAGTACTATAATCGGTAATACAGTGATCAGCACGATAGTGCGCGGCGTATAGCCTTTCATTAATCGAGCGACCAATAATCCCCCCATCAGTCCCCATCCACTTAAATACATCACGCTTAATAAATACCAACAGGTTTTCCAATCGAGTTGAAGAACGATAGGGGGTAGTTGTGCTTGTAAATCGGTGGGAAAATTGAATAACCAGCTAAACAACACCACTGCCAAAATGAGACTTATGAGTAATAATAAAAAAATAAGGCGGGTAGAAGACAGATGCGCCAAATAGGTGAGATATCGCCCTCCGGTTCGTTTAAGATTCAGCATCACCAACATCAAGAGGGTTCCAAAAATTACGGGTATCGTAAATCCGTGCAAGGGCAACCCTTTGCCTAAGGCATTTAAAATCATCCAGGCACCTAACAATGCAGTAAACAGAAGCGTCAATCCAATACAGTGAAAAATAATTAAGCGAATCCCCATATTAATGAGAGTGCCTACTCGTTCTTCGCTGGTGCTGTGCGTAATCGGTTTTACTAAATCACTGACATGGACTGATTGGCACGTCCGCTGTACGGTGAAACGGAACATCACCGCAACAAATGCCATTAAAGACCACGGAAATAATCCCCACTGATAGATAAAAAG
Source organism: Coxiellaceae bacterium (assembly GCA_035290065.1). GTDB lineage: Bacteria > Pseudomonadota > Gammaproteobacteria > Coxiellales > Coxiellaceae > DATDVD01. Next base: position 28,223 of record DATDVD010000098.1, read on the forward strand.
ATGTAAGGAGTCGGAAAAAAGATGAGGATGTGGAGGAGTTAAAATAGGTAACCAAAGACTGGCTATCTGCGCTATACCCCAATAAAGGCCTAACACCGCTAGATGAAATAACGTGATCCATACACCACATTGCCAGAGAGAAGCTTCTTTAGGTAATGTTAAAGGTTGTTGTTGAAAAGGCCATATAAGTAAGAAAATACAGCCGACTACAAACAACCAATGAATATAATTTAAGTGAATCAACGTGGGTAAAAAATAAAGTCCTGCTAAAACAGAGGCAATACAAATCGCCGGCATCGTGATAAAAAACATCGGTCGATCGAGAGAAACTTTTTGCATGAGCTATTAACGATCACTTCTTGCCATTAAAATTTTATAAATGCGTTCGGAAATAAGACCCGCTTTGTATTTTTCCTCCACATCCACTTCCATGGGCTGACCATATCGTTTCATTAAGTCGCGGGTTTTGGCCGTGATATTGTCCGGGTCTGAAGCGAGCAATTCATCGCGCAATTCTTCGGTGAAGACCAAGTATTCTCGCAAAGCCACGCGTGTGCCATCCACGGCGGGTACTAATCGCTGCCAAATTACTAATCGCATGGTTTCAATAATATCAATGGTGCGGCCGCGTCGTTCTTCGGGCGGAAAGCTGTTGACCAATCGTCGGACCGTTTCTGGTACACCGTTGGTATGCAGTGTTGTATAAACAGGATGGCCTGTCATGGCTGCTTCTAATAAAGCGGTAATAGTATCGGTATCCCGGCACTCCCCTACCATAATCAAATGCGGTTTTCGTCGAAGGGCGTTGCGAACTCCCGCTGCAAAACTCGCCAAATTTCTCGGAATTTCCGATTGGCTAATAACCGCTGTGGGGGTGTCCAGTGAATCGTATACAAATTCAATCGGCGATTCGTACGTTAAAATTTTACGATCGCTGTTAGGTTGTTCCGCTAATTCGCGAATAATGGCCGCTAATAAAGTACTTTTACCGGAACCTGTGGCGCCCGTGATATATACCACTCCTTCTTGGGGAGCAATCGCTTCTACGATTTTGGGAGGTAATTGCAAGGAGGCTAATAACGGCGGGTCTGAAGGAATAGTTCGAATAGTAATTTGTACGGCTTCATGGCCTTGCACATGACAGCCTGTTCCGTTCACGCGATACCGAAATCGTTCGCTTCGAGTGGGGCGAATTTCATAGTGCGTATCTAAATCTTCGCCCCGCATAATTTGCGTCGTACCGTTAGGACCGTAGAGTGCGTTTAATAAATCACTCACTTCCGTATTGGATAATTTTCGCCGAGTAATGGGTTGCAAATGCCCATAAACTTCAGCAAAAATCGGTGTGTCCGTTTGAATAGTAATATCGGAGGCGTTCATTTTGTGGCAGAACACCAACAAATCATCAATATGTTTCGCTTCGAAACGAGAAGGTTCGTTAGGATAATGTATTGGTTCGGAGGTGGCCATACGTTCCTTTAGGGCAACATGTTAGGTTCTTGAGTCGCTGTGCTTTTCGGAATCACGGCTTCCCACTGACTACTATCCGGTTGTAACGCCGAATGAGCTGTAATTCGCATAATTTGATCATTAATACGAAGTTGTTGCGTATCGCCCGTTACTCCTAAATTCGCTTTCGCAATATACGGTGCTGAAATCATATTTTGCGCTAATAGATCTCGATAAATGACCATACCCAAATAATCGCGTTTTAAACCGCTTAAATTAGCCGCAAAAATACCATTGGCTTGTTGAAGACCGTGTTTCCACCCTTCTTTTAAAAAATTATTCCACGCCGTACTTTCGACTTGATCGCGCGGTAATAACGTATTATCGGGAAAATCGGGTTTTTTATAATTCATCCACAAATACGTGCGCCACGTGGGAGGAGTAGTGACAAATCGTGCGGGTTTTAAAATTTCATACGTTTTATCTGCAAAACGAATAGTATCATTATCCGCTAAATTAAGAGAATGATCCGCTTTCACTAAGATTGGCGGCATGACGTTGTTGCCAATTAACAATTGGTTAAAATCAAATACCCGATCTAAGTACGGTGCTTGTTTCGTGAGAGCTTGGTTAATGTGCCATGCTCTCCAAGCCAGCGCGCCTTGCGCGCCTAAACTGGTAGCAGTTACTTTCAACGCTTCTAATCGAATAGGATTAATGGTTTCTTCGCCGTGTGGCATTTTGCTAGGATCAATGTAACCCATTTCGGTAATAACATTGGGGGGCTCGTGATGGCAGGCTGCCACCAGAATCAATAAAGAGCTAACAATAAGCGTGCGTATTTTCATGAACTAAAAACCCAGCCTTTGTCTAGCAGCGTGTTAGGATTTGGACGGATAATAGCGTAACTCAATAACACGAGTGGCCTTTGTTTTGCCTGGGTATACTGCAATTCCTGCCCTATCCTGCACTTGAAATGTAACATCTCTTAAAATATAGGCCAAAGGTTGATCTTTTGCTGTCACCGACACAATGACCGGAATGGGCGGTTCAATACCCAATACGTGCAATTGATATCCACTTTGGGCAGCCACTTTCTTTAAAAGCGGTTCTACGGGACCTGTCCAATCCACCGAAGAAAGTTGATCCATGCCGACTTTTTGAGGATTCATGGGAGGCGGCATGCTGACTTGGGGATGAGTGGCAATTTGAACAGCGGATAATTGCTCTAAGGATTGGTTAACGGCTTGAGCAGACTCTGCCAGTTTGGCCTGGGTGTTTCGATCAACCGATGGAACGGGCGCACTATCGGTGGTAATCATCGAATACGTGACGGGTTGAGGACTACACGCCGTTACTGCTAAAAGGCCGGAGAAAATCGCTAACAAACGAGAAAATCGCTGAATATCCATGTTACTGATAACGCCTTCTGTGTGCTTTGGGAAATGAAAACATTATTTCAAGAAAGGGTAAGGTTGTCAATGTAAATGGGCCAGGAAAACAGGCTAAAAAAAGATATAACTTAATGATTTATTATAAATTTTATTTAAAAAGAATTGTAGCCTACCTACCTCCCTTCAAAATGCATTATAATGATTAGAAAGGAAAGGATATGGATTCATCATTATCGACAGCACATTGGCGCGATTCGGCGAGGCCGGTACGGTTTTTTATTTGGGACGTGAAAGCGGCTTTTCCCTTATTACTGTTACTGGTCCATGTTAAAGTATGGACAGTTATTGTCGCGCTCGGGGCTACTTTCTTTTTCAGCTTACTGAATCGGTATGGTTTTAGTGTGGAAGTTTTTTTACGGTGGTTACGCACCACCATTGGCGGCAACCGTAAAATGGCTAACCCTTGGTGGATGAGTTAATGAATTTAAATAAAACTCTCACGGCGATTGCCAAACACATGGGCGCCAAATTTACATTAAAAGGCCGTGAAATCCCCCCCGATGAGGTGTTTTCAGAAACAGGTTTATTACCTGGCCTGGCTAAACGGGCTGATCAACTGTGTTCTCTGTGTTTTGGATACGGTATGGGCGTGCGATTTGAAGATACCGACAAATCGTTATTAGGATTTAAAGTGATCTTTGATGAACACACCGCCGACATTCTTCGTCTGTTCTGTTTAGCCGATGTCCTCAATGAAATTATTAAAGCCAGCTCTTCCAAAACCCAAGTGGCCATGGACGAGCTGATGTACGATTAGAGAATTTCTATGCGAAAAACGGTTTCTCAGTATCTGCAAGAAGCGGAACAAGCTTCTACTCAATCCATTAAAGCTCGCGATCTGACAAAAGACCTTCGCGACGAAAGATTGGCGCGTGTGTATTATTTTTTTCACGACTTATATGTGCAAGTGGGCATGGATGTGGTGGAAAAAGAAATCCAGCAATTAAGTCCAGCAGAACAAGTATGGGTATGTGATCAAATTATTGCTCTCTCCATTGAGCATGACAATAACGATGTTTCCGTTCAATTAGCGCGATTGTATACGGACTGTGGAGGCGTTTTTACACCTGAGCAAAGGGGTATTTACGAAACACAGCGACTGGCTTTGCCAATAGCCATAATAGTTGGTCCTGAATTTAATTGGAAACGGTTTTGGAACAAAGAAACGGCTGCAAGAGCGGCTGTGCATGCAGGCTTTTTGGTGGCGGTAGATTCTGCCGCCACAGGCGCCCTCAGTACACTATTTTCTGGCATTATGACGGGTTTGTATTGGATAATAGAAAAATATCGCAGTGAGCTTGTGATAGCCAAAGGATTTTTTCTGGTAGCTTTTTTTCTGGTAGCTATTCCCCGCGTTTTAAAATCTCTCTATAAAAATATCCGAAATATTTTTAATACTCATTACGATTATAAAAAACAAGAAGGTATAAAACGGCTAATTTGCAGTAGTGTGTTTTCCATTTTGTGCATTGCCATCACTCATTCCCTCATTCTTTCTTTTGGTCCTTTTAGTTTTACTACCGCTTTGTTATTCGGTTGGTTGTTAGGCCATAATATTTATAAAGGGTATAAACGTTCGCATGCTCGTAAGTATTATCATGGGGTTTCCAATCCTCAAAAATATTTTCTCAAGCGCGAAGAAATTATCGGATGTGCCCAGCAACGGTGGAGAAAAGCCACACGATGGGAAGAGGCATTGCCGGAAGAGCGGGCCCCTTATTATAAATCTGTTCGAGATTTAGCGGTTTCGCTGCATGAAATTATTCAAACGGAAAAATCCAATCAACGTCGAGAGCGCGGCTGTTTAGGGGCTTTAAGTTCTCGTCTATGGGGAATTCGTCCTTTGACTACCAATAAACAATTTGCTGAGCGGGGATTACGAAATCTACAACGGTGTCATGTGGGCACAGTAGAAGATGCGTGCCGACAGTTAAAACTTACCTGGCCTAATCCGGATGAAGTCGGGGCAGCACCCGAACATAAATTTTAAAAGATTCTACACGCTCACAGGCATGCGAGCGTGGTACCAATCGTAGTAATTTTTTAAACCTGTTTCCAACGACGTAAAGGGCCGGTTGAAACCGGCCGTGCGAAGCGCTTGAATATCGGCTTGAGTGAAACTTTGATAACAACCTTTTAATTTTTCCGGAAAACGAATGTATTCAATGCGACCACTGCCATGCAATTTGATTAATGTACGAGCCACATCATTAAAGCTACGCGCTTGTCCCGTCCCTACATTAAAAATCCCGGAAACTCCAGGGTTTTCAAGCAACCAGAGATTAACCGCTACCACATCGTCCACGTAAATAAAATCGCGTAATTGTTCTCCATTGCTATAGCCTTCTGATCCTTCAAATAAACGAACAACGCCGTTTTCTTTGAGCTGATTCATAAAATGAAAGGCCACGCTGGCCATGCTGTCTTTATGAGATTCCTGAGGGCCGTACACATTAAAATAACGAAGACCCGCAATTTGATTCTTAAAAGAAGGCCGATGTTGCAAAAGATATTGATCAAATTGCCACTTGGAATAACCATAGGCATTTAATGGAAATTGTTCTGGATCTTGCTCGGAAAACTGATGGGTTTTTCCATAGACAGCCGCGCTGGAGGCATAAATAAACGGAATATTTTCCCGCGCGCAGTAGTAAAGTAATGATTTAGAATATTCGTAATTATTTTTCATTAAATAACGGCCATCCCACTCGGTAGTGGACGAACAGGCGCCTTGATGAATAATCGCTTCAACCGGTTCTGCAAAGGGCTTGCCCGTTTGGATATCGCGCAAAAAATCTTCTTGGTCTTGATAATCCAAAAAACGAGCGGGCACTAAATTGCGGTATTTTTTTCCGTCCTTTAAATCATCGACCACCAAAATATCGGTGCGCCCTTTTTGATTAAGGCCTAACAAAATACGACTTCCAATAAAACCTGCACCACCGGTTACAATGATCATGACAATTCACCCACGGAATGACGTTCTACAATACGTTCCAACAAGCCACTGGTGGAACAACCCGGTTTAAAATCCAGAATGATGACTTGTCCACCGGCGGCTATAACCGTGGCACTGCCTGCAATTTCCTCTACACGATAATCTCCGCCTTTTACTAAATAATCCGGCAATATCGCTTCAACCAATGCAGCGGGTGTATCTTCAGAGAAAGGGATGACGGCATCGACGGCACGCAAACTGGCTACTGTATACAACCGATCCTCCAGCGTATTTAATGGACGCAGCGGGCCTTTTAAACGTCGAACAGAATCGTCATCGTTTACCGCTACAATCAAATAATCGCCTAAGGCTTTGGCTTGTTCCAAATATTGGATATGGCCCGCATGTAAGATATCAAAACACCCATTGGTCATTACGATTTTCTCGCCATGGGCTTTAGCGGTAGAGACCACTTCCAATAACTGCGCCTGCGTTAATAGGCCTGAATGATGATCGTGGGCTTGTAACAGTGCTCGTTTAAGTTCAGGCACCGTCACCGTGGCCGCACCCAATTTTCCTACTACCAAACCCGCGGCTAAATTAGCTACTTTAGCCGCCTCGGAGAGTGACATACCGGTCGCTAAACAAGCGCCTAATAAGCCTATGACCGTGTCCCCCGCTCCCGTTACGTCGTATACTTCCCGCGCCGTCGCTGAAATGGCTAAGGGGGGCTCATGGGCTTGAATTAACAGCATGCCGTCTTTGCCTCGCGTAATTAATAGAGCGCCTAACTCACAGGAGTGAATTAATTCACGCGCTTTTTCTACCATTTCCGCTTCGGAATGGCAGTGCCCCACCGCTTGCTCAAATTCCTTTAAATTAGGCGTAATCACGGTAGCACCGCGGTATAATCTAAAATCCACGTGTTTGGGGTCCACTAATACGGGCAAACCCCGTTTTCGAGCACGCGCGATAAAAGGCAGAGGATTCAATAACGTTCCCTTGGCATAATCGGATAAAATCACTACTTGGACATGTTGGAGTTTTTCTTCATAGTCTTGTAAGAGCTCTTCATCAATCGCAAAGGGAAGCTGTTCAAAATCCAACCGAATTAATTGCTGGTTTTGCCCGACGA
>DATDVD010000099.1:0-7339 GCA_035290065.1 Coxiellaceae bacterium
CGTGCCGTCGCGCGTCCTATTCACTTGGGACGCAAAACCCAGGTATGGTCGATTGATATTTTTAACAGCCAAGGTGTTCGTGTGTGTATTTCCCGAATGACTATGGCTGTTGTAGAACGAGAGAGGTAATGTTGTGGTCAGTCAGGTTGAAGAATTAACTATTGAATATGTGGAAGACGGTGTTACGACCGTTAAAGAATTGGATAAAAATATTCTAACGAAAGGGGCCTGGAGTACTATTTTATATAAATACCAGGATTGGGATCGTCGTAAGGAAGCCTATGGTCCTCCCAAATTTTCTATTCGTCGCTATCAAAAACGAAATGGAGAGTATCAATTACGCTCTAAATTTAATATTTCAAGCCAAGACCAAGCGCGTCAATTGATCGAGGCGTTGGAAACATGGATGAAGGAAGGGGAATGATATCACCGCATTTTCAACTGGCGGATTCCTTAGGCCAGGCGTGCCGTGTTCGCGGAGATCAACTAGTCACCGCTGAATCGTGTACGGGGGGTGGATTAGCCCAAGCCATTACGACTGTGCCGGGAAGCTCTCAATGGTTTGATCGAGGCTTTGTGACTTATAGTGATGCTTCCAAAATAGAGCTCTTAAAAGTACACGCCGCTCTTATTAATCAGTATGGTGCTGTGAGTCGCGAAGTAGCGCTGGCTATGGTAGAAGGTGCTTTGTCCGCTTCGCATGCTACGGTGAGCCTGGGTGTTACGGGCATTGCGGGCCCGACGGGTGCGACGGACCACAAACCCGTGGGCTTAGTATGGTTTGCCATCGGTATTCGGCAGCTCACGTTAGAAGCACGCCGACATTATTTTCAAGGGACCCGCGAAGAAATTCGAGCAGCGGCTATTCAATTTGCACTCCGATGGGCGGTTTCCCTTTTAGCGGGCTAAATTCAACAGGATAGTCAGAGCCTCTATTTTCTTTCAGCCCCGGGTTGTCAGCAGGCCCCCATTTATGAAATAATAAATTGTTTTCATTTTGTCACACCTTAAAGGAGTTCTATCATGACCGAGAAAGAAAAGGCCCTAAGTGCTGCGCTAAGCCAAATCAAACGCCACTTCGGTGAAGGCTCTGTTATGTGCCTGGGGGATAAAGGAGCGATGCCTAATATTGAAAGCATTTCGACAGGGTCTATGGCTCTCGATATGGCATTAGGCGTTAATGGGCTACCCCGGGGTCGCGTGGTAGAAATTTTTGGACCTGAATCTTCGGGTAAAACTACCCTAACGCTCCATGTGATTTCCGAGTGTCAAAAGAAAGGGGGTACGGCGGCGTTTATTGATGCGGAACACGCGCTAGATCCACTGTATGCAGAAAAGCTGGGTGTAAAAATCAGTGAATTGTTGGTTTCTCAGCCCGATACCGGAGAACAAGCGTTAGAAATCACAGACATGTTAGTACGCTCGAGTGCCGTCGATGTGGTAGTGGTGGATTCTGTAGCCGCGTTAACGCCTCGCGCCGAAATTGAAGGAGAAATGGGCGATACTCACATGGGCCTTCAAGCACGGTTGATGTCACAAGCCTTGCGTAAACTTACCGCCAATATTAAAAGATCCAATACGCTGGTGATTTTTATCAACCAAATTCGTATGAAAATTGGGGTGATGTTTGGTAATCCTGAGACTACAACAGGGGGTAATGCGCTTAAGTTTTATTCGTCCGTACGGTTGGATATTCGTCGTATAGGGTCTATTAAAAAAGGCGATGAAATTATAGGAAATGAGACGCGGGTGAAAGTGGTGAAAAATAAAGTGGCACCTCCTTTCAAACAAGTCCAATTTGATATCATTTACAATGAAGGGATTTCCCATGAAAGCGAACTGATTGAACTGGGTGTTGAACACGGCATTCTGGAGAAATCGGGCGCTTGGTACAGCTATAATGGAGCACGTATTGGCCAAGGAAAAGACAATGTTCGTCAATACTTCCGCGAGAATCCTAAAGTATCAGAAGAAGTAGAGGTGGCTATCAAAAAAATGATGGTGCCGGGTCAAATGAGCTCTCAAAAGAAGAAAGCCGCTTCTAAACAAGAACCAGCTGACGTGGAAGACGTAAGCGAAATGTTGGAAGTAGTGGAGGAGTAAACCGCACTTCTTTCTCTCCTTTAATCCTCCCTCTTGCGAGGGAGGATTAGGGTGGGGGTAGTAAGGTAGCCTTATGGACGAAATCACCGTCTACGAAAAAGCCCTGGCGTTATTAGCCCGGCGAGAACACACTGAAATAGAACTTCTACGAAAATTAAAAGCTCGCCACGCGCCGCCCTCTTTAATTACCAAAACTCTTCAGCGCCTTAAACAAGAAGGCTTTCTTAGCCACGCTCGTTTTGCGGAAGCCTATGTGCGCATGCGTTATCAAGCGGGTTTTGGCCCACAACGCATTGCCTTAGAACTCCATGAACGAGGGGTAGAACCTCATTATCAAACCTCCTTTTTACATTCCATTTCTCCTGAGGAATGGAAAGAAAAATTAACCGAGTTGTGGCAAAAGAAATTTAATGGTAAAACACCGGCCAATGCCTCAGAAAAGGCCAAACAAATGCGTTTTTTCTATGGCCGTGGTTTTACGTTGGACCAGATTAAACAAGTGATAAATTAATGAGTAGCAATGAGTTAAGAACAAAATTTACAAATTACTTTAAAGAATTAGGTCACCAAGTAGTGCCGAGCGCCTCTCTTGTCCCCGACAATGACCCCACCTTATTATTTACCAATGCAGGTATGGTGCCTTTTAAAGACGTATTTTTGGGTCACGAAAAACGCCCCTATACCCGAGCCACCAGTATCCAGCGCTGCGTGCGCGCCGGCGGTAAACACAATGACTTAGAAAACGTAGGCTACACGGCCCGCCACCATACCTTCTTTGAAATGATGGGTAATTTTAGTTTTGGGGATTATTTTAAACGCGACGCTATTCAATTCGCTTGGAAGTTTTTAACAGAAGTAATTGGTTTATCAAAAGAAAAATTATGGGTGACAGTCTATCAGGACGATAAGGAAGCGGAAGAAATTTGGTTAAAGGAGATGAAGATAGATCCTCTTCGTTTTTCTCGGTGTTCCGAAAAGGATAATTTTTGGAGCATGGGTGAAACAGGCCCCTGTGGACCCTGTACTGAAATTTTTTATGACCATGGGCCAAAAATTCCAGGCGGTCCTCCAGGCACACCTGAGGCCGATGGAGATCGTTATATCGAAATCTGGAACGTGGTATTCATGCAATACAATCGCAATGCCAAAGGGGAATTGACCCCTTTGCCTCGCCCTTCTGTCGATACTGGCATGGGCCTAGAGCGCCTCGCCGCTGTTATGCAAGGTGTTCACGATAATTATGATATTGATACGTTTCAATATTTACTTAAAGCGATTGCAGCTGGTGCAGGCATTGACCCTCGACGTGATCACCATCGGCAATTTGAAGAAACTTCTATGCGTGTGATTGCTGATCATATTCGCTCTGCTAGTTTTTTAATTTTGGATGGAGTTATTCCCTCCAATGAAGGCCGAGGTTATGTATTACGCCGCATTATTCGCCGCGCTTTAAGGCATATGCGCAAGATTGCTCGAATTCAACCATTTTTCCATAAACTGGTAAAACCTTTAACAGAAGTGATGGGTGACGCCTATCCAGAATTACGCGAACGACAAAAAGAAATTAATAATATTTTACGCCAAGAAGAAGATCAATTTGAGCGTACTTTATCAAAGGGTATGCACTTATTTGAAAAATCGATTGAAAATTTAGAAAGTTCTCTTGTGCCAGGAGAGTTGATTTTCAAATTATATGATACTTATGGATTTCCTGCAGACGTTACTGCTGATATGGCCCGTGAACAAGGTCTTCGTGTGGAGATGGAAGGCTTTGATAAAGCCATGGCTGAGCAACGATTGCGTTCTAAATCGGAGAGTCAATTCGGTCCTCTGATTGAGGTGAAAAAAGCTACTCAGTTTGTGGGCTATGAAACGCTTCATAGCACCTCCGAAATTTTAGCCATTCAAAAAGAAAACCTTCCCACCTCTCATTTATTAATGGGAGAAAGAGCCATTGTGGTCATGGCTGAAACGCCTTTTTATGCCGAAGGCGGGGGTCAAATAGGGGATAGAGGTTTATTAATTGGACCCGTGGGCCGCTTTAGAGTGCTGGATACCCAAAAACAGGGCGATGTCATTTGCCATCACGGACTGTTGGAATCCGGTGAATTAACGGTAGGGGAAGTGGTAAAGGCTCAAGTGGATGCTGAACGTCGAGCGGCGACAGCGTGCAACCACTCGGCTACTCACTTGTTGCACGCAGCCTTAAAAGAAATTTTGGGCGAGGGTGTAGAGCAAAAAGGTTCGTTAGTAGAACCCGAACGATTGCGCTTAGATTTTTCCTATTCAAAACCGATTACCCATCAAGAAATCAAAGAAATAGAAAATAAAGTTAATCAATTTATTAAAGAAGACCCTCGTGTTTTAATGGCTGAAATGCCTTTAGAAGCCGCTTTGGCCAAAGGTGCTATCGCCTTATTTAAAGAAAAATACCAAGCCAACGTTCGCGTCATTGAAATGGGCCAGGTGTCAGTGGAGCTGTGTGGGGGTACCCATGTAAAAGCCCTGCGGGATATTCAAGCGTTTAAAATCACTGCTCAATCCAGTGTTGCAGCGGGTATTCGTCGATTGGAGGCAGTAACCGGTGCTTATGTCTCGGAGTGGGAGCAGGAACAAGCCCGCAAAGCGCAAGAAGAAGTGGCCAAGCAAAAAGCCCAGGAAGAACAACGAAACACCTTAAAGCAACAGCAGATGGCAGCCTTAGCCCACGTCGATCAATGGCTTCCTACTGCCCAAGAAATCAATGGAAACAAGTTGTTAGTTACAAAAGTTAATGATTGCTTTACTATAGAAATCTTGCGCGATTTGTCGGAGCAATTAAGGCAAAAATTAGGGCGTTCGTGCGTGGTATTGGCCTCTTTAGACGGTGAAAAAATGCAATGTGTTGTTCGAATTTCTTCGGAGCTTACGAATCAAATCACCGCTTCAGAAGTCATAAAACAATTAACCGAACCCTTAGGAGGGCGTGGAGGGGGGCGGCCCGATTTTGCGCAAGGGGGCGCGCCGACGGCTGCAGGATTGTCAGAAGCGCTACAGCACACCACGAATTGGCTTATAGCACGGTTTAAAAGGTAAGTTCATGGCATTATGGATTCAAAAATTTGGGGGAACTTCTGTTAAAGACCTAGACCGCATTCGCGCGGTGGCCGAGATTGTAATAGAAGCCCGTCAAGCGGGCCACCAGGTCGTAGTCGTCGTGTCTGCGATGGCAGGAGAAACCGATCGATTGATTCAACTGGCGAAAGCTATCATGCCATCAGCAGATCCCGAAGAATACGATGCCTTGGTTTCAACCGGTGAGTTGGTGACCAGTGCTTTAGTAAGTTTGGCTCTGCAAGAACGCGGATTTGCAGCCCACTCCTTCAGTGGCAACCAAGTCCGTATTCGAACCAATGACCACTATAAAAGATCAAGAATTGAAGAAATTGAGACAGATAATTTATGTAATAGTTTAAGTAAAGGTATTATTCCAGTGGTGGCAGGTTTTCAAGGTGTAAGTGCTGGGGGACGGGTTACCACCTTTGGCCGTGGCGGATCGGATGTAACGGCCGTCGCGTTGGCAGCCGCTCTTAAAGCGGATGAGTGTCAAATTTATACGGACGTGGATGGAGTTTATACCACTGATCCCCGCATTGTTCCTGAAGCTCGACGATTGGAACGCGTCACCTTCGAAGAAATGTTAGAATTAGCAAGCCTGGGCGCCAAAGTATTACAGATTCGCTCGGTAGAATTTGCAGGGCGTTATAAAGTCCCAGTACGTGTATTATCCAGTTATGAAAAGGGTCCTGGCACATTAATTACCTTAGAGGATAAACAGATGGAACAACCGATGGTCTCGGGTGTGGCATTTGACCGTCACCAAGCCAAAATTACTTTACGCGGCATTCCGGACCAACCGGGGCTTGCCAGCAAGATATTAACGCCCATCAGTGAAGCAGGCGTTGAAGTGGATATGATTGTCCAAAATTTGCCCAATCAAGACACTATGCTAGACCTAAGCTTTACACTACATCGCGATGATTATAAAGTAGCTTCCGACATTGCTCAGAAGCTAGCCTTATCGTTAGGCGCAAAAGAAGTGGTGGGCAGCGAGAAAATAGCGAAATTATCGGTAGTGGGCGTAGGGATGCGTTCTCATGCGGGCGTGGCGGCTACCATGTTTCAAGCGTTAGCCAAGGAGGGGATACATATTCATCTGATCTCTACCTCAGAGATTAAAATTTCCGTTGTAATTGATGAGCGCTACATTGAGCTAGGTGCTCGAGCATTGCACGCAGTGTTTCGATTGGATGAGCCCCCTGTTTTAATGAAAAAAGTTGAGACAATAACCTGATTTTTAAGATTTTCTTAATAATTGGCCAGTATACTACGGATTATGTGACGAAACGCAGGGTTTCGTTAAATGACTATAACCTGAAGGAACCTGAGGAAGTGAGCTCTCCAAAGCTCGTTGAATCAAAGAGTTAAGGTCCATCAGGGAAACCATGGAGATAACACGATGTTAATTCTAACTCGGCGAATTAGCGAGTCAGTAATCATCGGTGATAATGTAAAGGTCACAGTATTGGGTGTGAAAGGTAACCAAGTTCGCTTGGGTATTGATGCGCCTAAAGAAGTAACCGTTCACCGTGAAGAAATTTATGACCGCATTCAACAAGAAAAAGCCGCTGATGGTCAATCAGAGGTTGATTCGGTTGACGGCCAAGAATAATTTATCTTGGCCTTTCTTTTTTTACCACTACTAGGAGCCTAACATGCGAAAACTGCTGACTGCTGTTGCGTTATTAGCCATGAATTCTGCTTTTGCTGAATCGTATGTGACTTTGCAATACGATCATCTTGGAAAACCGCCTGTGTGTTCACAGATGGATTGCCCTGCTGCTGTAAAACAATATTTTCAGCAAGGCGGTACGCTGAAAGCGACCATAGATATGACCCACGCCCCTCAAAAACCCGGTCAAAATGGCTATGCCATTTTACAATCGCAATTAGGCTCCGCGATCCATTTGAATCACTCCGTTGATCTTTGGAATGAAGGGTTAACGAATGAGTTAGGTTTTATTTCCGATGACCCGGATATTGAAATGAAAGTGGGCACCCACGCTGAAAAAGCCGATCGCATTAACTTGCTTGGTAACTGGGGCCAATTTAAGAGCGGTATTCTGATCAGTAATTGCTGCCTCATTCAAGGCCACTCCCAATAATTTTTCTTACATCTCATGTAGGGGCAGACCGT
>DATDVD010000100.1:0-5060 GCA_035290065.1 Coxiellaceae bacterium
TCTCTCTGTCAGATGAAGCAACAAATCCTTTCTTAAGCCACTCAATTTACCTACGTTTAAAGAATTTCGACCATCCTGATGCGTGTAGGCTAAATAAGATCCTAAAAATACACAGGCTCCCAATAGTGCACCGGTAAATCCTCCGATAGCAGTGATCATACAAAAATAAGCCGTAGCCGCTTGTGCTGCAGCTCCAAATATACGAAATAAACGGCCCATGCGCGTATAACGTTTTTTGTATCGATCATCCGCCCTATAAATGAAAGACAAGCCCAGGGCTATCACCACCCCAAAAGCCAGAGCGGGCAAGAAAAAGTAATTCACACTGCCTAAAGGTAAGGCCTGAAAACTTAACGCAGCTCCGAGCGCCGCGACTGCTATTCCCACGTAAATAAGCGTTCTGCCAAAATGTTTATAATGTTGGTCGTGCCAATAGTCCTTTATTCGAGCCAGTAAATTTTTACAATCTTGCGCCATAAAAATCGTTACGATGGCCATTACAAATACGCCGCTAAATCCATACCCTATCCCTAAAGGGGCATGCATGGCCATGAATGCATCAAAAGAGCCTTGAAAAGCATTCAAACCAATCACACTGATGGCAAAGAAGGCTAAAGGCCGCCCTAATTCTCGGCGCCACCGTTGCAACAAACAAATAAGGCCACACAATAAACTTGGTAATAAAATGGCATAGGCCAGCCCGGGCATAAGATGCAAAAAAAGCAGCACGCCCGCTCCGCTTGACAATAAAAGAGAAAGCGTGAGCGCACTCCAAAGCCAAGGGGAGGAATAATAATGCGGTTGAATACGAGGGGTTGCCATTTTCAAAATGACTCCATTTTGGAGAAACCAATGATCTTCCATTTCTGGACCTTCATAATCCATTATATGGATCGAATCTTAAAATAGTCTTAAAGCAAAAAAAACCTCTAAGACCCAATGTGTTAGAGGTTCTTCGCTGAGCAGGATCGATTATAAAGGCGCATTGGAGGGGGAATTTTCCCTTTTAGGTAGAGCAGCCTCCGGCTCCGCCTCTAGCCAAGCTTGATATAACGCTTGAGCCTCACGAAAATGATCGCCAGCTAAGTACTCTTCAATTCGCTCTTTCACTGATTTGGGTAAATCTTGGTACATGGGCTTATCCTCGCTAGTTAAGATCAAGTAGAAGCTTGATTCTCAGTGAAGATAGAGTGCCACACTTGGGACCTGGAGATAATGGCAAATCTCTCATAGATATGCAGGAAATTTACACAACTTATCCACAGAGTAAGTATTGTATATTTTTTATTATTTTACAAAGTGTTATAATAATTATTGGGGAATTATCCCTATAGTTATTCACATATTTTTCCACAAGCGTTGGGGCTGAGCACCCAGCGCTGCTATTCCCAATATCCCTCCGGCCAACAGTTGCGGGTAAAGAGGATTAAGATAAATCAAATAACTTCCCACCACACTGGAAATAGCAAAAGCCAGGGACAAAAGAGAGTCAGCCGACCCCATCACAAGCCCTTGCTCCTCAGGCCCAATACCATCCGATATCAAACTAATTAAAGAAGCATAGGCTACCGCTACCGACAAGGCGATGGGAATAGCCATCCACCCTTGCAGAGACAAACCAGGGAAAAGGCCATTCACCACCAGCGCTCCGCTGCCTGCTAAGAGACTCACCACCACCGCAGAGGTCAAACGACAATAGCGTGCAGTATAACGAACTAACACCAACAACCCCACCGACAGAACGATTCCCACATAGGCTGAAAACCAGCCCACTTGCTCACCGTTAAAATGGTATTTTTCCACCAGCATCAAGGCTAACGATTGAAAATAAAGACTCCAACCTAATTCAAATAAAAAAAACACCCTATACCACTGCCTTGCGGGTGAATGAAAAATTAAATAAAAATACCGCTGGAATAGAACAGGGAGATGAAAAGAAGCGGTAGTGGTATATCGCCGTGTTTCTCGCACCCAGCGATAGACCAATACTAAATTAAATAAGGCCAGTATAATGGCAATGTAAAAGGGAGTAGCGATACCTAAACCAGGCAGTTGTGCACGCGTCGAAAAAAACCCGCCTATAAAAGGGCCTAGCACTAATCCAATCGTTAACGCCAAGGCAATCCAACTGATGTGAATGGTTTTTTGCACGCCTTCACTGATATCCGCCATGGCTGCTTGTGCAATGGATTGACTGCCCGACGTAAGGCCTACCGATAAAGCCGCAAGAATTAATATCAGAGGACTTAATAAAGAAAAACTCACGGCATATAAAATAAAACCGATTAACGTACCCATCAAACACATCAATAATAAACGTCGTCGCCCAAAGTAATCGGATAAAAATCCCATCAACGGAGCACCGATCATGAAACACAGCGGTGCTAACGCTAACAACATTCCATAGAGCCAGTGTCGCGCCTCTAACGTGGAATGCGAGCCCAACACACTGTGCTCCGGAGAAATAACCATGGGGGCTAGCACAGGACTAATCATGCCAAAACCAATGACATCAATAATCAGTACAATAAAAAAAGGGGCGATAATTTTATATTTTTGCATCGATCATGTGTTTTTTAAGTAACAGTTCCGCAATTTGAACCGCATTTAAGGCAGCACCTTTTCGAACATTATCTGACACGACCCATAAATTTAAACCCATGGGATGTGAAATATCTCGGCGTATTCGGCCTACCCATACCGCATCATGATTCGTCGCATGTTTAAATGCCGTAGGGTAATCTTCTGGTTTTTTAAATACTTTAACGCCTGGCGCTTTCGCTAGTAATTTATATACTTCTTCTACCCGTAAAGGTTGTTTTGTTTCCAAATGAATGGCTTCGGAATGTCCGTAAAAAACCGGTACCCGCACGGCCGTGGCATTGACTTGGATAGAAGGATCATGCAAAATTTTCTGTGTTTCCCACACCATTTTCATTTCTTCTCGCGTATAGCCATTGTCTTGAAACTCATCAATATGAGGAAATACATTAAAGGCAATCTGCGTCGGAAATACCGTGGATACCACCGATTGGCCATTCAGTAAAGAAGCCGCTTGGCTCGCTAATTCACTCACCGCTTTTCGCCCGGCTCCGGATACGGCTTGATAAGTCGCGACATTAATGCGTGTAATACCCACCGCATCGTAAATCGGTTTAAGCGCAACCATCATTTGCATGGTAGAACAATTAGGATTGGCAATAATGTGATGTGTTTTGGCCATGGCTAAATCATCGGGATTCACTTCTGAAACGACTAAGGGTATTTCGTTGTCATACCGAAAACACGAGGTATTATCGATTACCCAAGCGCCTGCTTGAGCAGCTTTTTTTACATACTCTTGGGAAACACTGCTTCCCGCTGAGAAAAAGGCAATTTGAACTTTTGAAAAATCAAAAGTACTTAATTCTTTCACAGGCAGATTTTTTCCGTTAAATAAAACTGTTTTTTCCACTGACCGCTCACTGGCTAACGGATAGAGTTTTTGCACAGGAAAATTGCGCTCCGCTAAAATAGAAATAAGGGTTCCTCCTACCGCACCGGTGGCCCCCACAACTGCTACATCAAAACCTTTAGTTGTCATTGATAGCCTCTTGTTCATTCATGACGCGGCGAAGAGAAAAATCTCGCAAATAATGATCCATCAAAACCAATGCCAACATAGCTTCCACCACGGGTACCGCTCGAATTCCCACACAGGGATCGTGTCGACCTTTGACTTCGACAGTAGTGGGATTGTTATCGATATCGATAGTTTGTGCAAGTAAACGAATGCTGGAGGTCGGCTTAAAAGCGACAGTTACAATCAAGGGTTGTCCGGTTGAAATCCCTCCTAATACCCCTCCTGCATGATTGGATAAAAACCCTTGCGGTGTCAGTTCGTCTCGGTGCTCAGAACCGGTTTGTTCTACCACCTCAAATCCATCGCCTATGCTGACGGCTTTAGCCGCGGGAATACTTAACATCGCTTTTCCCACATCGGCCGATAATTTATCAAATATCGGTTCTCCTAATCCCCGTGGCATGCCTTCTGCTTCCACCCGAATTTCAGCACCCACCGAATCTCCTTTTTTATGGAGAGCGATGAGATAGTGCTCGAGGTGGGTTAACACATCCGGGTCTAACCAATGCAACGCGTTGTTTTGTATCGCTTCCCATTCATATCGAGCGGCTTTTATCGTGCCGATGGCGCTAACACCTCCTTTTATTCGAAGGCCTAATTGGGTTTTTAGAAATTTTTTAGCAATAGCGCCGGCTGCCACACGAACCACCGTTTCTCGAGCAGAGGCCCTTCCACCCCCTCGATAATCGCGATGGCCGTATTTGTGATGGTAGGTATAATCCGCATGTCCGGGTCGAAATAAGGTTTTTAAAGACTCATAATCTTGAGGTTTAGCATCTTCATTGGCCACCCATAACGCAATAGGCGCGCCGGTGGTTTTGCCCTCAAATACGCCTGATAAAAGCTGGACGGTATCGCTCTCTTGACGCCCACTGACATAGCGCGATTGGCCGGGCCGGCGTCGATCCAATTCCAATTGAATATCGGCCTCCGATAACAAAAAGCCGGGTGGACAGCCTTCCACAATTCCTACAAATCCCGCCCCATGCGACTCCCCTGCCGTCGTTAATCGAAAAATTTTTCCAAAGGAGTTGCCCATACGATTAAAACACCTTCCCAAACAAAATAAATCCGCGTAGAATTCTGACAATTTTGTGTAGGCTAAGATACAACCGATATGGGCGATAATCAAACAATCATTATAGGGGTGTCCGGCCCCTCAGCCTCCGGTAAAAGCTTACTAGCCACCACTATCTATAAAGAAATTGGCTCTGATCAAGTAGTCGTTATTTCCGAAGATTCTTATTATAAAGACCAAAGCAGTTTGAGCATGGAAGAACGTGCCCAGCTGAATTATGACCATCCGGATGCCTTTGAGCATGATTTATTGGTTAAGCATTTAAAAGAATTAAAGAAAGGAAAAACCGTTCAAATTCCTATCTATGATTTCAAAGAGCATATTCGCTCCTCTCAAACACGCGAAGTGGGCCGTCACCGC
>DATDVD010000101.1:0-13202 GCA_035290065.1 Coxiellaceae bacterium
CATCCGGCACTTCAAAGTGGGCCGCCCCTTGCACACGATCCAATCGATGCAAATAATAAGGCAATACGCCACAGGAAAATAACCGCTCACTGAGTTCAGCTAATACCGAGGCATTATCATTCACGTCTTTCAATAAGACCGACTGATTGAGTAAAACAATACCCGTAGTTTTTAATTGTTGAATCGCCTCGTTAACAGCCGCGTCTATTTCTTGCGGATGATTGCAATGCAACACCATTACCGTTTTAAAACGAGTGGTGAGCAACCAGTCCAGTAACGATTCATTGACGCGAGACGGTTCCGCAATGGGGACGCGTGTATGAATACGTAAAATATTTAAATGAGAAATTTTTTCTAAATCATTAATTAGAGATTTTAATTGGGCATCTTTTATCATTAAAGGATCACCCCCGCTTAAAATCACTTCTGTAATGGAAGAATCTTTACGAAGGTAATTTAAAATGCGTGCCCATTTAGTGGGCGTAATGATATTTTCTTTATAAGGAAAATTACGACGAAAACAATAACGGCAGTGAATAGGGCATGCGCTGGTGAGTGTTAATAACACTCGTCCGTGGTATTTATGCAAAAGCCCTGGAATGGGATTATAGTCTGCTTCATTCAGGGGTTGTAATTCATACCCTTCTATTTTTTCTAATTCTTGTCTCATAGGCCATATTTGTATTAGCAACGGATCGTTGGGATTGTTCCAATCAATGCGATGCCGGAAGGCCTCGGTTAGACGAAAAGGAAAGGGAGTTTTAATGGTGTTCATAGTAAGGTGGAGGTATCTTACCAGAGGAGGGTATTAATTTATAGGGCAGAGAGAATTGAAATAATAGCGTTTTTCTGTCAGCACAGCATTAAGTGGAATATCCCACCCTTCAACAGGCACCGCATCGACTTTTTGAAATTCATAGGCTAATCCTATTAGAAAAGGTTTTTGAGCAGGATTTTTAAAGGCAAATGTTTTATCGTAAAAACCTTTTCCTAAACCTAAGCGGTTACAGCGAATATCAAAAGCCACTAAGGGCACAATCACCACTTCTAATTTAACCAAAGGGCAAACCGGTGCTTCCAAGTCTGGTTCTAAAATACCAAACCCATTTGGATGAAGCGATGGCGTATTTTTAAATAAACGAAATTCCAATAAACCTTCTTTCATACACGGTAAATAAAGGTGTTTGTGCGCGTGTGCTAAGTGATTTATTAAGGGTACAGAACTAATTTCTCGGTGTATGGGCATGTAGATGCCGAGATGTTTTGCGTGGGTTACGACCGAGTGCGTTAGTGCCAATTTAGCCGCCGCTTCTCCGGCTTCTATGCATTGGTAAGGAGGTAGGGCATTTCGCTCCCGTAATATTTGTTCGCGTAAAATACCTTTTTTTTCGTTCATTATAGAGAAGCCCTCACAATAATGATGAAGACCGGTGCATTGAACCCTATGGTTCAAGTGGGTGTCTCGGTGAGCACATCAGGCTTCTTGACTTAACAAGCTTGCACAACAGTGCTCAGCACTTGACTCCCTCGGCTATAAGTGTTGGTTCAAATTACGCTATTTCTTTCACACACTAAGGGAGGGCAATTTCATTATACTGCAGATGAAACAGATTTGGATAGCATGAGATAGAATAGGTTGTCGTGCATTGCTCACCAAACATTGCCCCCCCACTCTCCTACCCTGTAGGGGCAGACCGTGGTCTGCCCGGAACGTTGCACAAGATTTAGATTTCGGACGGGCAGACCACGGTCTGCCCCTACTTAGGATTCGAGGGGGGTGGTGTCTAGGGCTTTGTCGAGGGTGTGGTTTAAAGTGACGAGTTTTTGTTTAATGGCAGTTAATTCTGTACCACCTTGTTTTTTTGCACGTAAAAATTCATTGGTTAAATTTAAAGCCGTGACAACCGCTACACGATCAGTGCTCATTACATTGCTGGATTGCCGAACTTTGCGCATTTGTTCGTTGAGATATCGTGCGGCTTCTTCGAGTTCTGCCACTTGTTCCGGCGGACATTTGATTCGATAGCTGCGTTCTAATATTTTTACATTCACTACATTTTCGTCTAAATGATCCGCCGTCATCGAGTTTGTTCCTTGAGTTGTTGAACAATCGTCTGAATTTTTTCACGAGCCAACGAATGTTTTCGCTTAAGAAGGGCGCTTTCTTCCTGTATGGCCGTGAATTTTCGTTTCAACGAACTGTTTTCAAAATGAAGGCGATCAAGTGCTTGCAGCAGTTGATGAACTTTCATTTCGAGTTCTTTCAGCTCTGCGACTTCCATAAGCGAATCCTTCTTATAACTCAATCGGTAGTAAGCATTATGTCATTTAATCCTATAAAAAACAAAGGGAAATCGTGCTATAGTTAATTCATGATCTCTTCTCATGAATTTAAAGCTCGTCGCAAACGTGTATTAGCGGCCATGGAACCGGATAGCATCGCTTTAATATCGGCTGCACCTGTTCAATTTAGAAACAATGACACAGAGTATCCCTATCGCCAACACAGTGATTTTTGGTACTTAACGGGATTTAATGAGCCTGATGCCGTGGCCATTTTAATTTCAGGCCGAAAAGAAGGCGAATTTGTGCTGTTTAATCGCCCGCGTGACCCGGCCAAAGAAGTTTGGACAGGTTTTTATGCAGGTCAAGAAGGAGCTATCAAAACCTTTGGTGCCGATCAAGCGTTTTCCACCGATCAACTCGGTGAACAGCTTCCCACGTTGCTATTAAATAAAAAACGCGTGTATTGGTTATTGGGTGAAGATCTTATCGCTCAACAGTACGTCGAAGCGGCAGTGAAATCCCTGCAGCGCAACATTCGCGGGGGTGCCACGGCCCCTACAGAATATGTAGATTTTGCGACGATTGTGCACGAAATGCGGTTAATAAAAAGCGAGGCGGAAATTGAATGCATTCAACACGCTGTTGATATTTCCGTGGCGGCGCATATTAATGTGATGAAGTGCTGTCGTCCGAATCTCTACGAATATGAATTAGAGGCTCAACTGCTGCACGATTTTTATCAAAAAGGATGTCGATATCCCGCTTATCCCAGCATTGTAGGCGCGGGGAAAAACAGCTGTATTTTGCATTACAACGATAATAACGCCAAAATTAAAGACGGTGATTTGATATTAATTGATGCGGGAAGTGAATTCCAGGGATATGCTTCTGATCTTACGCGAACGTTTCCAGTGAATGGTCGTTTTTCCGCCGAACAAAAAGCTATTTATTCTATTGTATTGAACGCTCAAGAAATCGTTATTCAAGCAATAAAACCAGGTGTTGCGCGTGATTATTTAGAAACGTTAGCACAGCAGTGTATTACCGAAGGGTTAGTCAAAATCGGTTTATTGCAAGGCGATGTAAAACAATTGATTGAAGCAAAAGCATTCACTCAATTTTATATGCACCGCATCGGCCATTGGATGGGCTTGGATGTGCACGACAAAGGTGCTTATAAAAAAGATGGCCAATGGCGCCACTTACAGCCGGGCATGGTGCTTACAGTTGAGCCAGGCATTTATATTGCTGAAAACACCGAACCAGTCGATAAAAAATGGTGGAATATCGGTGTGCGAATTGAAGATGATGTGCTAGTCACCGAATCAGGCTGCCGTATTCTTTCCCACGCTCTTCCTAAAACCATTACTGAGATTGAAGCGCTCTGTACGGACGCGTCTGGAAATTAAAAATGGCATTGGTTAGAGGGAAGTTTGATGCCATACTCTACACACTATAAATTTTCCTAAGCATCTTTAAGAATTCCTTAATATTTTTTTGTCATATTGGCTCTTTTTCAAACGAGGTAATGATATGAGACGAAGTGGTGGTAGGAGAAGGGGTGGTCGCGTCGAAGGGGCGGCAGTAGGCGGAAGAGCAGTTGAGTTGGCTGATAGGGAGGCTGCTCTCGAGGAACAAATTGCTGCTCTGAAAGTGGCGAATGAAACTCTGGCAGAAGAGAGTCGAAGGCTCGCCACTGAAAATAAGTTCCTAACGGAAGTGAAGCACGTTGGACGTATTCTAGCGCCTCGCCACACAGATTACGGGATTCTAAAAGCAGAGAGAGCAAGAAGGAGAATAAAGATCCGAGATGCGTCTGCTCAGGAAATAGAAGAATTTGTTCAGAAGCGAAGAGTTGAAGAATTAAAGGCGACCCTAGCGGCAATAAGCGACGAGCGTGATGCTGCTTGCACAGAGATAGAGGCTGTTTATCAAGCACTTGCGGCGACTCAGGACGAAGTGGCTGAAGCCAAAGCCGTTGCCGATAAGGCAGCTATAGAGGCTGCTGCGAAGGCCGAATTGTTGAGGACTACGCTCTGCGAACTGACTGCTGCCCAGCGAACCTTTTGGGACAACGAAATTGCTTATAAGGGAGAGATTGACCACTTAAGGCGTGACTTGCAGACTGCTACACAACAAGTAGACCAATTAAAACAAGAGCGGGAAGCCGCTCTCGGGGAACTCCAATTGCTACGCTCCCATTGTGCAGTAGGTGACGCAGTAGGGGCTCGTTGGCGGATGGCTGCTCATGACCTTAGTGTCGAGCTAGGCGTTTGCCAAGCTATAATTCGGGAACGCGGTGATGAAATTAGTCGTTTGCAAGCGATGGTAGCTGCAAGAAGCTGTTTGGCTTCTCGTTCTCCTGCATCAGGGGCTGCTTCACCAGCGACGACTGTGTTGTCAACGCCTGTGAGGAAAGGTTACCCTGAGAGAGATGGTTATCCTTCTTCTGCTGCTCGCTCCGTTAGAAGTGGTGGTCTTGTGAGCCCGCCGGGTCTTGGATACCCCTCCCCTTGATAGGCAATCAAAACGTTTAGGCTTGTTGTTTCTGATTAACTTCCCTACACTGAGCCGATGACAACCTACAGAGCCAATGGAGTTATCGTAGGTGCCGGCTTGGTGGGCTTGAGTTTGGCGCGTGCGCTTTCACGCCTGGACGGTACGTTAGAAGTGTGGGAAAACCATCCTTTGCCGTCGCAGGCGGCGTTGAGTGCTAACAGTCGGCCTATCTCTTTATCCTATAAAAGTGTTCAATTACTAAAAACTTATCAGGTGTGGGATTCATTAAAAAATTACGCCACGCCGATTCAGTGTGTACATGTTTCCAATCAAGGCAGTTTTGGCATGACACGTTTTTATGCCTCGGATTATCAAGTGCCGGCCTTAGGGTATGTAGTGCCGTTTGGTGTGTTATATGGCGCGTTATTGCAGTTGGTACAAGCACAATCCAATGTTACCTTTTATGTAGAAAAAAATACGGATAAACATAAATTAGAACAACAGGCGCCGTTAATTATAGGGTGTGATGGGACTGCTTCTTTTACTCGTACCTTATGGAATATTGAGTGTAGGACAGAGAATCGCCATCAAATCGCTATCAGTGGAACGTTACAATGTGAGCTCCCGCATCGGCATACTGCTTATGAACGTTTCACACGAGAAGGAGTGGTGGCTCTGTTGCCCCTTTCTCATCCACACGAATGTGCATTTGTGTGGAGTGTGGAAAAATCGCAATTCGATCGATTAAATACGTTAAATGATGAAAGTGTTCAAGCGGAATTACAAACTGCATTTGGTTTTCGGGTAGGTTATTTTCAATCACTCACGCGAACGGGCCATTTTCCCCTGTTGACACAAGTGGCTAAAACGCAAGTAAAACCAGGATTTGTATTAGTGGGTAATAGTGCGCACACGATGTATCCCATTGCAGCGCAGGGATTTAATCTGTGCTTACGCGATGTGAATGCATTAGCCAGTGTTTTGATGCAAACAGAATTTTCACGATGGGGCGATTTAGACATATTGAAATCTTATTTAAGCTGCCGTGAAAAAGATCAAACTCGTGTCATGGCGTGGATTCAACGAATGGAACAATTGTTTAATCGTTCAACGCCTGGCCTGCAAGGGCTTCGTTCGCTCAGTTTATTAATGACGGATTTGGTTAAGCCGTTGCATCATAAAATAGCACGGCAAGCGATGGGATTTTAAATGAATCATACTTCTTATGACATTATTCTTATCGGCGGCGGCATGATGGGATTATCATTAGCGGCGAGGTTATCTCCGTATGAGTTTCGTATAGCCGTGGTGGAATTGGAGCTTCCCCTTTTAGCGTGGAATTCTACGGATTATGATGCGCGTGTTTCTGCGTTAACACTTTCTTCCGCTTATTTTTTACAACAGTGTGGTGTTTGGGAAAAAATCTTGCCTGGCTCTTTATCACCCCTCCATCATATGACAGTATGGGATGAATTAGGGGGTGGAAAAATTGAATTTGATCGCGATGATATGGCGCAGGATCAATTGGGTTTTATTGTCGAAAATCGAGCGATAGTAAAGGCATTGTATGAAGAGGTTCAACATCGCGTAACCTTTTATTGTCCTGCTAAGCCGCAGTCGCTGGTGATCACAGAAGAGTATGCCGATTTACAGTTGGAAGAGGGAACTGTTTTACGAGCGCCTCTCCTTATCGGTGCCGATGGTGCTCACTCCTGGTTACGCGCCCATCAGCCATTTGAATGCTCTGAAAAATCGTATGATCAATCGGCTATAGTGGCCGTGATAGAATGTGAAAAGCCCCATAATGGTACGGCGTTCCAGAATTTTTTACCGACAGGGCCTTTAGGGGTATTACCCTTAGCTAATCCTCATCAAGTCGCCATTGTGTGGTCAACGAGTGCGCCTAATTTATCGGAAGATGCTTTTGATGAACACCTTACCCAGGCGGTAGGGCATCGACTAGGTCGCATGCGTTGTCTTCAAGCTCCCCGTCTTATTTCTTTAGTGGAACGTCATGTCACCCGCTATAGTCAACCGCACGTCGTGTTAATGGGCGATGCAGCCCATACATTACATCCTTTAGCGGGCCAAGGGGCTAATTTAGGGTTTGCGGATAGCGAGCAATTAAGTCAATTATTAATCGAGGCAAAACAGGTGGGTAAAACGTTTTGGTCTGAAAAAATAATGCGGCGTTATGAACGTGCCAGAAAAAGTGAAAACGCCTTGATGTTGGGCATCATGCGTGTATTTAAAGAACTGTTTGCGGAAGAAAATCCAGCTCTAGTAAAACTGCGTAGCTTCGGCTTTAATGTATGTGATCGACAGCGATGGATTAAACAATTTTTTATGCGTCAAATGGAAAAACATTCTGTGTAGGAGGCCTATTATGCCGGAAGAACAGTCTGAAGATTTACACGCTACCATACAGCATTTTCGAGCACGTATTAGTCAATTAAATAAAAGAATCCTGGCGTTAGAGGAGCGTTGTCGAGATTTAGAATATGAAGTTACTGTTTTGAAAACCAGAGCATGCCCTTTTTTAGAGCGCTTAGCAAGAGAAAATGGCCGATTAGGTCGAGAAATTCAAGAGCTAACAGAAGCACTGGCAGAGTCGAAAACGGAAACTCAACGATTAGAAGAAGCATTGACTCAAGCACGAAAAGAGATTCAACAATGGCAAGATACGTACGGGGTTATAGAAGAAGCTCGTCGACGATCGTCTTTCGAAGAGAGTGGCGAATCTCGTCGAAGCCCCTGCTCTTTTTCTTGTACGACGGATCGTAGTGGAAGTTCATCGGGTGCCTCCACAGCGCGTGGATCAACGGCCAGTTCGGGTTCTATTGCAGAAGAGAGAAGAGAGAACGGCATGAGAGGGGTGGAAGGAGGGAGTCTGCGTAGAACTCCCGCTAATGCAGGTGTCGGTTTACCCGCTCCTCTTCCACCTCCCCCTCCTGTGCCAGCGGGAGCTTCGCTTGAATCAGGAGTTTCTGCAGAAAGGGGTGTAACAAGACGGCCTTCTTAGGCGTAGTAGTCAACTTAATCACTTGTGGTTATAATCCCGAGCATGAAACGGACAGCATTATTTTCGGAGCATCAATCCTTACGCGCACGACTCGTGGAATTTGCCAGTTGGGAAATGCCTATTTATTATCAATCTCAACTTCAAGAACATCATGCGGTACGACAACACGCAGGCATGTTTGATGTTTCTCATATGGGCATTGTGGATTTGCACGGAGAGGACGTGAGCAATGCCTTGCGGTATATGTTGGCAAACGATGTCGCAAAATTAAAAATGGATGGACAGGCGCTTTATAGCTGTATGCTGAATGAGAAGGGTGGTGTGGTGGATGATTTAATTGTCTATCGTGTTACACCTACGCATTACCGCATTGTGTGGAATGCTGGCACTCATGAGAAAGATTTAGCCTGGTTTACACAACACACGGATAGATTTCGTATTACCTCTCACGTGCGTAATGATTTATCGATTATTGCAGTACAAGGGCCAAAGTCCATTGCTTGGGTGGAAAAAATTCTCTCCATTTCCTTGGCTGGCTTGAAACCTTTTCATTTTCTTCAACACCCAGAGTTTTTTATTGCCAGAACCGGTTATACCGGCGAACGGGGAGTTGAAATTTTAATGCCCCATGACAGGACAGTTTCTTTTTGGAAATACGCTTTAAACGAAGGTATTACGCCCTGCGGTTTAGGCGCACGCGATACCTTGCGTTTAGAAGCGGGCCTTAATTTATACGGCCAAGATATGAATGAAGAGACTCATCCTTATGAATCCAATTTAGGCTGGACAATTGATTTAAAGGACCCTGCCCGTGAATTTATAGGAAAAGCAGCACTCCATCCTTTAAAAGAAACGTTTACTCAGCATTTAGTGGGTATTGTGATGAAAGAGAAAGGTGTCTTGCGTGCTCATCAGGCCCTTCTCTCACAAGGTGAGAGAATCGGAGAGATTACCAGTGGCACTTTTTCGCCGACATTGAATTATGCGATTGCATTAGCCCGCATTAATCGCTCTCATTTTGAGGCGGTAACCGTAGAGCGTCGAGGTGATTATTTGCCCGTGGAACTGGTAAAACCTGTTTTTATTCGTCAAGGTAAATCCGTGATACAACCATTATTACAAAAGGAGATCGTTGCATGAGTCAATGTCCTACTCAATTACGTTACACCGAAACCCACGAGTGGGTGCGTGAAGATGAAAAGGATGTGGTTATCGTGGGCATTACGGATCATGCTCAAAGCCAATTGGGTGAATTGGTATTTGTAGAATTACCTGAAGTAGGAACAGTGGTGGAGGTGGGTGATGAAGTCGGTGTGATTGAATCCGTAAAAACCGCTTCCGATATTTATTCACCCGTTAGCGGTAAAATTATTGAGATTAATGAAAATCTAACCGAGCAACCCGATTTAATGAATTCTGAGCCTTACGAAAGCGGTTGGATTTTTCGCGTTCGATTAAGTAATTCCGAGGAATTAGAGGAATTATTGGATGCGGAAACTTACGCTCAAAATGTACGAGAGGATGATTAATTCATGGCTTTTATTCCCCACACGGAGGCTGATATTGATGCCATGTTGAAAGAGATGGACATTACGGCCGTCGATACGTTATTTGATGAAATTCCTTCCACTATTCCTAAAGCCGTGTATAACCACGTGTGTCATAGCGCGCCCGAATTAGCGGTGACGCAATTAATGAAACAACGCGCGGAACAACAACCGTCATTAAACAGTTATTTAGGCGCGGGAGCTTATCATCATTTTATTCCGGCCTGTGTATGGGAATTAACCTCACGGGGAGAATTTTTAACGTCTTATACGCCGTATCAAGCAGAAGCCTCTCAAGGCACGTTACAATTAATTTATGAATACCAAACCATGATGGCTTCTCTCATGGGCATGGAAATTTCCAATGCTTCTTTGTATGACGGTGCTACGGCATTAGCGGAAGCGGTCTTAATGGTGGTGCGAATTAAAAAATCGAAGCAAAAAACTATTTTAGTGCCGAAAACCATTAATCCTTTTTATCGCGAAGTATTACAAACAGTTATTGCACATCAAGAAATTACTATTAAAGAATTTGAATTAGAATTAAAAGCGGAAAATTTTTCGGATGTGGCGGCTCTTATTATTCCTCAACCGGATTTTTTAGGTCGTTTAAATGATGTCGATGCCTTAACGAATTGGGCCCATGCGCACCAAATACTGGTTATTGCGTTGGTTAATCCCATGGCTATGGCGTTATTAAAAGAACCGGGTGCATGGGGTGATACGGGCGCGGATATTGTGTGTGGAGAAGGCCAACCCTTCGGTATTCCTGTTTCATCTGGGGGGCCTTATTTTGGATTTATGTGTTGCCGTAAAGAACACGTACGTCAGCTGCCGGGACGATTGGTGGGAAAAACAGAAGATCGTGACGGCAAAATGGGCTTTACTTTAACCTTGCAGGCACGAGAACAACATATTCGTCGTGCTAAAGCGAATTCGAATATTTGTACCAACCAAGGGTTAATGGTGACAGCGGCTACTATTTATATGAGCGTGATGGGTGCAACCGGATTAAAACGGATCGCGGAACATTCTCATCATCTCGCCCGACAATTATTCCACACCTTGTCGACCGTGGAAGGCATCGAGCCGATTTTTAAAACGCCTTTCTTCCATGAATTTGTGATTCGTGTGCCTAATAGCCAAGAATTTTTACGTGCTATGGCCAAAAGAGGCATCCAAGCCGGTTTTGATTTAATGCCTTATTATCCAGAATTAACCAATGGTATTCTGGTTTGTGTGACAGAATTAAAAACACGTGAAGACTTAAAATACTATTGCGAACAGGCTCGCCTCTGTTTACAAGAAAACTATAAGGCAGAAACCGTATGACACTCTCTTTTGAATACTCTCAAAAAAATAGGACTGCCAACACTCAAATATTACCTGAAATCATTGATACCGATCTTCCGCGGCATTTTTTGCGCCACACCAAACCTTTAATGCCCGAATTATCCGAACTTCAAGTCGTACGCCATTTCACCCAGCTTTCTCAGAAAAATTTTTCGATTGATACCCATTTTTATCCATTGGGTTCTTGCACCATGAAATACAATCCGCGTGCGGCTCACAAATTAGCCATGTTACCGGAATTTTTAAATTTACATCCGCACAGCCCCATTGAACAGGCTCAAGGTTTTTTACACTGCATTTTTGAGTTGCAAGAATATTTAAAAGACATCACCGGCATGTCAGGTGTTTCATTGTCACCCATGGCAGGTGCGCAAGGTGAATTTGCCGGTTGCGCCATGATTAAAAAATACCATGAAACTCGCGGTGATCATGCCCGAATAGAAATGTTAGTCCCAGATGCCGCCCACGGTACCAATCCTGCTTCAGCAGCGGTATGCGGTTTTATCGTAAAAGAAGTTCCCACGACGATAGAAGGGGATGTAGATATTGAAGCGCTGAAACAAGCCGTAGGCCCTCAAACCGCCGGCATTATGCTGACTAATCCCTCCACGCTGGGCGTATTTGAGCGACGAATCGAAACCATTGCGAAAATTGTGCATGAAGCCGGGGGGCTTTTGTATTACGACGGTGCGAATTTAAATGCCATTTTAGGCCGTGTTCGCCCCGGCGATATGGGTTTTGATGTGATGCACTTAAATTTACACAAAACATTTGCCACACCCCATGGCGGTGGTGGCCCAGGTTCAGGGCCTGTATTATGCAACGATCGTTTAAAATCTTTTTTACCGATTCCTTTTGTGTTGCAAGAAAAAAATTCGTATCGTTGGGCCAATACTCATGATTATCCCAAAACAATGGGACGTTTAACCGGTTGTATGGGTAATGCCGGCGTATTATTACGCGCCTTTGTATATACCCGTTTATTAGGTAAAGAGGGTTTAAAACGCGTGGGTGAAATAGCCACGCTCAATGCCAATTATTTAATGCATCATTTAAGAAAAATGGGATATACGTTGGCGTATCCGACCCGTCGTGCAACGCATGAATTTATTATTACGTTAAAACCATTAACGCAACTCTTTGGGGTTTCCGCCCAAGATATGGCAAAACGATTATTAGATTTTGGTATTCATGCGCCCACCGTGTATTTCCCACTGTTGGTGCCTGAATGTTTATTGATTGAGCCCACGGAAACCGAATCGAAAGAAACGTTGGATCAATTTTTAGACGTGATGGCCAAGCTGTTAGAAGAAATTAAAACGAATCCGGATCAACTCAAACAAGCCCCCCATCGATTATGCGTAAAACGATTAGATGAAGTAAAAGCCGCAAAAGAATTAAATTTGGTGTGGTCGGCTGAGACTTTCTAATTTATTTTTGTTACAATACAACGTGTTATTTACATAAGGAGAGACAATCATGGGCGGATATACGCGATTAAATGTAAAAGGTCTTGGATTGGCCATGGGAGTGTTGTGGGCCGTAGCCGTTTTCTTAACGGGCTTAGTGGCCGCTCATTCTAATTGGGGCCATTCGTTTGTGGCAGTGATGAGTTCTTTATACATAGGGTATAAACCTACGGTGGTCGGCAGCTTAATCGGCGCTGCATGGGGCTTTGTCGATTGGTTTATTGCAGGCTGTGTACTAGGCTGGCTCTATAACTGTTTCTCCGGCTGCTGCAATCGCTCCTGCAATTCCGGTGGTGGCATGTCTTCAAACGTTTAATAGCCCAAGTTTTTTAACTAAAAAGCTCGATTTCTCGGGCTTTTTACTAGCTATTAAAAACGTAGGGGCATAACTATTATTCGCAACACCCGCAACACCCGCAACACCCGCAACACCCGTAGCACTTAAGCCGCTAATTGTGATCCACTGACGGCAATCACATTTTTAAACGCTAGATATTCATCTTTATTGCGGTCATTAATACCTCCCGTCACACAGAATTGAACCTGTGGGAAGACAGGGACTAAAGCTTTTAAGGCTTCAATACCACCGAATACATTGGCGGGAAAAAACTTGAGGGTGTCGTAGCCTTTCTCCAGGGCTTTCATGATTTCAGAAGGGGTGACCACCCCAGGCAACCAGGGCAGACGAGTTTTTGTGGCTATTTCATGCAACGATTTTCGAAAACCCGGGCTTACCATCCCTTTGGCGCCATAATCCATAGCCGTTTGGAATTGTTCGGGCGTGATAACCGTGCCCGCTAACACCGTAATTTCTGGCCTTTGTTTGGCCAACAGTTCAATGCCTTTTAAAGCCGCGTCACTGCGCAGCCCAATTTCAATAATTCGAATATTTTTTTTTAACAGGCGATCGGCGATGGCTAAAGCTTCTTCGGCTTTCTGTAAAGTGACTAAGGGCAGAATCGGATGTTGCTTGAGTAATGGACGCATACTAGAATGCATTATGACAAAAATCCTTTCCATTGGCGA
>DATDVD010000102.1:0-27242 GCA_035290065.1 Coxiellaceae bacterium
CGTGATGGTACGTTCTTTATTTCCTTTACCAACCGTGGTAAACCACCAATTACCTTCGTGATCTTGCGCAAAATCACTCATTTGGGGAATCCATCGAGAAGAGGCTGCTAATTCGGAGATTCGTAAATACATTCCATAGAGGGCGCTCATAATAAATAAAGTGCGTTCATGGTGGTGAGGATCTTTTTTAGCCATCTGTTCCGCCGTCTCAATGACATAACTCCATTGCAATTCCGAGAGACGTCGAATGGGTGCTTTATGTTGATGTTGGCGAATAAATTTACTTTTTTGACGAATCTGTGCCATTGGATTGGCTTGTACTTTATTTTCTTGCAGTAAAAAGCTAAAAAAACTTCCCAAAATAGAAAAAATGGCCTGTACAGCTTTTTGCGATAACTGATAATGCGCCGTGGTAAGCTTAGAAACCCCGGTGGATTTAGCTCGAAACACCACAAAGGGACGCCACTCGGGATTAGGAATAATAGTTCCTTCGTGCTCAATAAAACGAGGGGACTGTTTTAAACCAATCCACGATTTTGGAGGCTTTTGGCAAAATTCAATAAATTGCTCCATATCGAGATGGGTAAGCTGACCAATAGATTTATGGGCATAATGGTTAGCCCATAATAATAAACGTTCTATTTCTCGCCGGTATGCGTTAAACGTTGCGTGGCTACCGCGGTAACTGTATAAAAATTCTGCGATGGATCTTTCCTCGGTGGAAAGCGAGGAATCCGTTCGTAATTCTTTGATTTTATGAATGTCACCGAGCCAAGGTGAGGGGCAAATGGAAGGAGAGGGGATAGCATTCATAGGTTCACTCAGCATCCTTATTCATGAGAATTGTATTATAATCTGTTTTTAGGGTAGGTACGAGGCAAGGAGGCTTAAGAACATGCGGTTCGTGAGTGGGTTATTATTATTAGCAGGGCTAAGTATAAGCTTACAGGCCTATGCGTATTTCAGCTCCTCTACGGGCCATTGGTTATGCCAATCTTATGATGCAAAAGGGCACCTCTGGTATGAAAAAAATACCTTTCGACATCGAGCTCGAAAAATTGCCCGCGAATTATGCCTCAAACAAAGTTCTATGCCTGCTACCTGCACTTCTTTACACCAGATGGAATGCGATCATTCTGCTCATGAAAGCTTGATTTATTGGCACTGTGAAGCAGTAGATTCTGCCGATCAACGCTGGGTACGCGTAGGAATAGAATCGAAAATGCAGGTGTTAACCGAAGCCCTTATTGCTTGCCAGCGTTATAGCGAAGTGGCTAAATCCTGCCAAGCTTTACCACGCCGATGTTTACAAGTCCAATAGCTGTTTTTTCAGTTGATCTATTGAGCAAATACCCTTTGTGCAACTAGGAATTAAAACAGGCCGTTCATTAAAATGAATTTTCACATAATAACGTGCTTCTTCTTTAAACAACATAATATTTAAATCAGACGCATAGGGAGGGAGTTGTGAAGAAGGCGCTCCCATTGCGCCCAATAAACTGAGCAATGTTGTGTCGTGTGCGGAAAATAAAACATATTTTAATGAGGTTTTTTGATCTATCGCTTGTTGTAAATAATCTACAATCGTTTTCAATAATTCATCGCTAGAGAGATGAGCCAAGGTTTTATTTTGATAGGGCGCCATCAATACCCATTGGCCCGCTTCAATAATCGTTTGTGCCTCCTTAAAGCTCAAACCAGAAGGAAAGGGAAGATGGTAGCGTTGGTTAATGTATAGAGTATCGCTGAGAGATTGTAATTGAGAAAGATCAGTAATGGTGACACCCGTTGCTTTACTCCATTCAGAATAATGAGATTGTAGAACAGCATTTTTTTCTTTCCACTGTGGCGTTAAATAAAGATGTTGTTTTAACAAGGGCGCATATTGGCTTAAATCAGTTCGCACTAACAATAAGGTATCTTGTTCCTGAGACACCGTATGAATAGGAATAGGTTGATAAGCTTGGGGCAAAGCAGGTGTTTTCGAAGAAGGAAGGGTAGGGCCTGTGCCGAGAGGATAAAGTCCTATTAAAAATGATTCTGCACTCATTAACGTGCGATCATAATTAGTAGAGCGAACATACATCGTTTCAGGTAAATAGGTGGGAGGAAGTAAATGGTATTGATCTATATAAAGCGCATGTAAATGAGACCCTAATTGATATTCTTGTCTCATTCCAGTAGGTGTTAATTGGCCTAAACCCTGGGTCCAATGATAAGGTACTGCAGGAATCTCATGGATAGGTGTTCGATCCCCATGGCGAATCACATCCACCGCAAAAATGAGTTTCTCTTCTGCGTAAGCATTACAAAAAACCAATAAATTTAACAGGAAGAATAATTTTAAAGCGTAAAATGGTGAGCGCATGGTGTTTCTCTCTTATACGAAAGAGGAAAGTTTAATGACTATGCCTTGGTTAAAGCAAGATTTTTTTTCAACGAATAACGCCTGGGGGGGATAGAGAGACGTCTAATGGCAGGATGTTCTACCGGAAGAGGTTGATTTGAAAAAAGACCCGGTCGCAGCAACCGTACGAATTTAGTTGGATCCAACAGACTGGCGTATAAAAAAGATTGTTGAGCTAAGGCATCTTTATAGTATTCTTGTTTTGAGTCATAATATCGTATTAATTTTCCTCTCGCATACCACGAGGAAACGAAAATAATAATTCCTGGAATAAAAGAAAAAAGAATAATTAATAAATGTAGCCAAAACCCAGTGGCAATTTTCTGAAGAAATAGATCGGTTTTTGGAAGATAAGAAATAACTAACGAGTAAAATAGGGTAATCGCTGTTCCTAATATAAACAGCCAGGTGTTCATGCTAATAGGCCCATTAGGTCCTCCTCGAATGAGTTTTCCTTGTCGGGCTTGCTCGCATAATGCTTGAATGGATTTTCGCTCAATCGCTCGTTTGCACGCCGTAAAAAATCGGGCATTTTTAACTATTTCTTGAAGGGTCATAGAAGGAAATAATCGTTCAAAGGTATCTCGATGATTTAAAAATTCCGCCTGAAGTGTTTCTTTTAAGGGGGAATTAATCCCATGTTGTTGATAGATAGTGTTAAGATTCTGTTCTTCAGCGCTCATAATCAGAAGCTCTGAAAGAAGTTTTTTATATTTTCTTACTAATTGCAATTCATAAATAGATTTTAAAAAATGATAAGTAGCTTCTAATTCTATTTCTAATTCCTGAAATAATACATTGAGAATAGGAGCGCTTTTCCATGAGCGAGGGCTGACAGCGGAGGTTAAATCAATAGGGGTATAGAGGCGTTTAGCAATGGATTCAAATCGCCTAAATCGATCCGAAAGTCCTTCCAAACCCGGCAATTCTTTAAAGAACTCTTTGCAACCAACAAAGTAAGCAAAATCACCTTTGGACATTAACTCGAGAAGAACGAGAAGGTAAAAAAAACTTTGAGAATCTGACTGTTCTGTCAGACCGGTTACAAAAGCGCGAATACTCCTGTATTGTTTTCCTCTCAATCCTTGTTGATGGAAGAGCCTTGCGATATGCGGCATGCCCACCTCCTTCAAACGAAGTGGATTCATTATATCAAAAAATGAGGGGGCTGTCAGATTTGTAAATTCTAGCTGGAATACCTACCATCCCATATCTCCGATAATCTTTATTATCGGAGATATCGATAAAGCCTATTAGAAGCTCCTTTTCCTTGTTATAATACGTGTTTATTTAATTTAAAGGGAGGTTTATGTCGTACTTAGACACTCTATTTTCCGTGGCTAATAAGACTATTTTTATCACCGGCGCAGGCTCGGGCCTAGCTCAACATTGTGCCGTGCTCTTTGCTAAGTTAGGCAGCCACGTAGTGTTCGTGGATATCAATCAGGACGGTTTAAATGAAACCGAAGAGCAAATTAAACCTTATAGCTCTAACTACCTTAAATTAAAACTGGATGTTACCGATGAGCAAGCCGTTCAAAACGCGGTTGCTGCAGCGATTAAGACATTTGGCCAAATAGATATTCTCCTTAATTGTGCCGCCGTTATCGATTATGTACCCTGGAATCAAGTGACGGAAAATGAATGGAATCGAAATTATAAAGTGGATTTATTAGGTTCCTGGTTTACGTGTAAAGCGGTTGCCGAAAGCATGATTGCCAAAAAAATCCCGGGCTCTATTATTAATATTGCTTCCTCGCTCTGCCACCGCACTCAAAAAGATTTAATTCCTTATAACACGGTTAAAGCAGCGGTTGCCCATATGACTC
Organism: Coxiellaceae bacterium; assembly: GCA_035290065.1. Lineage (GTDB taxonomy): Bacteria > Pseudomonadota > Gammaproteobacteria > Coxiellales > Coxiellaceae > DATDVD01. Next base: position 4,237 of record DATDVD010000102.1, read on the forward strand.
GGAGCTTAGGTCTTGAGCTAACACCTTACAATATTCGTGTTAATGCGCTAGCGCCTGGTTTTATGAAAACAAAAATGGTTGAAGAGTTTCTTAAAACACAAAATGGTGAAAAAGCCGTAAAAAGTGTTCCTTTTAAACGTGCAGCCAATTTGACGGAAATTGAAGGGGTTATTCTATTGTTGGCTAGTAATGCCTCGAGCTACATGTCTGGCAGTGTGATTCGAATTGATGGTGGTTTATCTTTTAACGAAATTGTGATTCCCGATCAGTAATATATAGGTAGCCTGGCATTATGAGACATCTTATTTTTCTCCCTGGATGGAGTGGTTCAGACGCTTTGTGGCAAGAACAGGATCAGGCGCTTAAAGATATCGTTAAATCTCAAGTTTTTACGCTCACAGAAGAAACGACCATTCAGCAAATGGCAGAGCAAGTATTAAAAAAATCCCCTCAAACCTTTATTTTAGTGGGCCATTCTCTGGGAGGCTGGGTAAGTCAAAAAATTGCAAGCATGGCGCCTCATCGTGTAGAAAAACTAATATTGCTCGATACCTGGACGGGTGACAGTTCAGAAGAGACACGCCATTACTTTAAGGACCTGCATACGTATATTAAAAACAATACTCTTTTCAACGCACTTGAAGAATTACGCCGAGCGAATATTTCACCCAGTTTAAGTAATAACCCGGCTGTGTTTGAGTTATTCCGAAAAGCTCAAGAAAGTTTTCCTATTCAGGGGTATATCAATCAAACCAAAGCTTTGCTAGACAGCCCTCCGATGACAAAAGCTGAATTAGCCAAAATTCAGTGCCCTACTCTTGTGGTAAAAGGGCAAGACGATACAAGCTTTACTATGGAGCAACAAATGGAGATGGTAAATGGCATTCCTCATGCTAAATTCACTCTTGTGCCTAATAGCGGACATATGATTATGATTGAAAGACCTGAAGCAGTCTCGGCTTTAGTGCGGCTATGGGTAAACATTTAATTTCTAGATAGGTAATCTTTTCCATACTGCTCGAGGTAGTCGTGGTAATTCCCAAGATAGTTAATAGCGCCATGGTGCTCTGTAAGCGCCAATACCCGAGTAGCAATATGATCAATAAAAAACCGATTGTGACTTACAAATAATACGGTGCCTGGGAATTTATGCAAAGCTACTTGAAGTGCATCAATAGATTCAAGATCTAAATGGTTGGTGGGCTCATCCAGAACAAGTACGTTGTTTTTCTGCAGAATAATGCTCGCTAACATTAATCGAGCGGACTCTCCCCCACTTAAATTAACTATTTTTTTCTCAACATCTTTGCCTCGAAACAATACCTGCCCCAGAATACTTCGAATTTCTTGGGAAGTAGCCTTTATATGGTTTTCCATCCATTGAAGCAGCGTTTCATCACCCGGCATGGTGCTACGATAATCCTGAGCAAAGTACCCTATCGTAACGCCATCACTCCAGGTGTATTGACCCTGATCTATTGACACTTGGCTCAATAAAATTTTCAATAATGTTGATTTTCCAATTCCGTTCGGGCCAATAATGGCGCATTTCTCTCCTCGATTTAAAGAAAAAGAAATATTTTTTAATAGGGCTCTATCTGCAAATTTTTTATTTATTTTTTCTACAGACAAAACGGATTTTCCTGATGGTTTTTGAATGGTAAAATTGAAATAAGGACGAATGGCAGAAGAGTTAGCTATGTCGGGCAACTCAATTCGCTCAATCATTTTAAGGCGTGATTGTGCTTGTCGGGATTTGGTAGCACTGGCTCGAAATCGATCGACAAAGCGTTTCATTGTTTCAATTTGTTTTTCTTTATGGGAAAGTTCTTGTTCTTTACGAAGCAGAACCTCTTCTTTTTCTCGGGAAAAAGCCTGGTAATTGCCTACGTATTCAGTGATAGCACCATAATCAATATCCAGAATATGGGTGGCCAGATTATTCAGAAACCCTCGATCATGAGAAATAAAAACCAGCAAGCCTTTAAATTCATTTGTTAAAAAATTCTCTAACCAATCAATCGATACAATATCCAAATGATTGGTAGGTTCATCCAATAACATGATATCTGGCTTTTGAAAAAGAACTTGGGCGAGTAAAACACGTAATTTATAGCCCCCCGATAAAGCTTTTAAAGGTCCTCGATGATATTTTTTTTCAATGCCGAGCCCTATCAATAATTTTTCTGTGATAGAATCGACTTCGTATCCTTCCTGATGCATAATAATTTCTTCGAGCTCCGCTAGCCGATACCCTTCTTCTTCATTAAAATGTGTCTGCTCTAACAATGTTTTCTTTTCTTTTAAGGCATTCCATAAAATACTATTTCCCTGAATAACCACATCCATTACCGATTCATTTTCATATGAAAAATGATCTTGTTTTAAAATGCCAATGCTGACATTTTTAGGTTTTTCTACACTGCCTTCGTTGGGCATCTCTTCGCCAGCCAAGACTTTTAAAAAAGTAGATTTACCCGTCCCGTTCGCACCGACAACACCATACCGATTGTTGGGTAACAACATGAGGGTAACATCTATAAATAAGACTTTTCTTCCAAAATCTACGGAAAGGCTACGGATATCTAACATAGGTATTATACTGCTTCATTCCAATAAAAGGTCGCTAAGTCTACCAGATTTTTGTAAATGTTTTCTATATTCAACCGACAAAACTCTCCTCATAGAAAATAGATAACCTATTGATATTTATAAAAAAGATTATCTTACTAAACCCCTGGGTTAAAAACCTGCTTCGCATGCCAGGGTTTAGCGCATTGCAACAAATTCTTGTTTTGTCCTTCCTTCAAAATCTTGATAGAATGCCGCCCAAAGGAGAAGGAATGCCTCTCACATCTATTCTTAATGTTCAGATTCAGCGTCTTAATCAAGCGTGTCCTTTTTCTAATCCGCGGGTGGAGTTTTCTATTCGTGCAGGGCAATGTTTTTGGTTAAAAGGGCCTTCTGGAGTGGGTAAAAGTACCATTGCTCGAGCGATTGCGGGCCTGGATGTTATTCCAGGTGCTCAGGGGCATCTCACCTGGACGAAGAATTTTCCGAAAGAAGAACGCGTGGGGGTCCTATTCCAGCAAGGCGTATTAATCGATACGCTTAATGTGGCAGAAAATATTGTATTAAGCTGCCGAAACGCAGGTCTTCCCTATGATGATGGCGTGATTAATCAACATTTAAAATCCGTGGGATTAAAAGAAACGGATCGCAATAAAATGCCTAACGAACTGAGCGGTGGCATGTTGCGTCGCGCCTGTTTGGCACAAATTCTAGCCCAACGGAAGAAATTGATTATTCTGGATGAGCCTTTCGTAGGCTTAGATCCGGAAACGTGTGAAGGAATTTTGGAAACATTGACGGCTCTTAAAAAGAAAGGCCAAGCGTTTTTATTAATTTCTCATGAGCCTGATTTTTCATCTCGCTTAGCAGATCCCGATGCAGAATTCGTTTTACAGCCTATGATTCGTGAGTCCAAATTATCAACGAAGCATCATATTGCTCATTGGCGTTATTTAGTGCGTTTGAGTGGACGTTTTATCGATTATTTGGGGATCTCTATTCCTCTTATTGCGTGCGCCTTTGTGGCCATTGGATTGGCCATGAGCACTTTGTTTACACAATTACTGGATAAAATTGATGTCCCAACCATCGTGCAAGAATTTCAAGCGAAGCAGCAAACAGGCCCTAAAAAACCATCCGGAGGCCTTGTTGCTTCCATTAAGCAGCATTTTATCAATAAAGAAATGCAGTATTTAAATCGTCATTATATGCCCGAGATTAAACGGAAAATTTATGCCTTGGTGTTAATGAAAACTTTTTTGATTGAAGTAGGCCCTCTACTCACCGGTATTTTATTGGTGGGACGGATTGGGGGTAGTTACGCCGGTGAAGTGGCGATGATGCAAGCAACGAATCAGAATCGTTTGTTGCAAACGTTAGGGATTTCACCGAGGCGTTGGACTTTATCCTCCACCAGCGTTGCCGCTTTAATTTCAGCCCCTATTTTAACGGCTTTAGGAACTGCTATTGGACTATGGATGGCAGCCGTTATTGGCACCTTTGGAACTTACCACATTTACCATGAAACCCAACAGTTTTGGGTAGAAGTCATGCCTAAAATTTTTGATTACGATAAAACGCAGCCTTTTTGGCATTATCCCCCTATTATCAACGCTTATCGTAGTATTGGATTTATGATCATTACGTTAGCAGTATCAGAATATTTTGGGCGACGAAATAAAAACTTACAACCTCGTCATGTGCCTCGAGTCATTACTTGGTCAGTGGTGATTGCTAGCCTATTAATCCTTATTGCAGATTGGGGATTTACCGAGATCCTCGTCTACTTTTAATCTTCTCACCATCGATCGTTTTTGCGCCTAATCCTCAAAAATTCTTGCTTTTTTTAAGATTTCCTTAAGCTTAAAAGCGTAGTATGAAATTATACAGTAAAACATTAAAGGTATAGAGTCATGATGAGTTCAGTAGAAGTTGCCGCCCGCATCGAAGCTATAAAAGCCGCTTACGAAGAAGGCCTTAGCTATGGGGCATTGAGCGATACAATAGGTGAAGTACTTCAAGAAGTTGCTTCCGCCCGTGATCCTTCCCTTCGAGTAGAAGCGGCCCGTGTATTTGCAGACATGGCTTTCAAAGCCGGCTTTGCCGATGTCGCGGTAGCCATCCAAGGCGCTGGCATGGATGAAAAACCGTCTGAACCAGGTCATCAATACTGCCCTCGCCTATTTGCACTTTCTGGCAAGCAGGATGTGATTCCAGATTTTCACCCCGCAGCCAACAACAGCTTTGATAAGAAGATTTAAACCGACCTTAAACCGTGTTCTAACCCCCCTGACCACGCTCTTCCAAGAGCGTGGTTTTTTTTAGGGATTTTTTAGTTCTTCTGGCTGTTATGGGTTTCTTTAATGAAGGCCATGCAAACCAGCGCCAAAGCCAAATAAAGTGGAATAGCTGCCATTCCCCAGTGATAATCATGCAGGGAAAAGACCCGTACCCCATCGACCATTTGGCCCCCCCAACCTAAATCTAAAAAATGGCCAATCATCGGGTCCGTAATCGCACCAAAAGCCGCATCAAAACTATTCATAAAACCAATAGCAGTGGCCGCCAGAACGAGACGATTTACTTGGCGAATCATCGTGAAGCACAGCAAGAAACAGCTAATAGCGCCTCCGAAAATAAACAGCAACACAGTAACTTCCCATTGCGTCAAGCCTGGGCAATAAAGAACAAATACGCCTGACATTAGCGCGCTTAATGTTCCCCAAAACATAATGGGTTTTCGGCGGCCGAAGCGATCGGCTAACCAACCTGCAATAGGCGCTCCGATGGCAAATCCAATAAAAATAACCTCCAATTGCTCGGCGGCCACGGTTCGCGATAAGCCATAGGCGGTTTCCAAATAAGGCACCCCCCAAAGGCCTCCAAATACCATAATAGGGGCATAAGCAAAGCCGCTATACAACGAAAGCCACCACGTCTGCTTATTGGTCAGCACCTGCCAAAGGCCTGAAAAAATACTGTGTTCGTCCTTTAATCCTTTAGGCAAGGTGGTGGATTCCGCGTGAGGACCATGGTCTCGCACGGTAAGCCAAAAGCAAAAAGCAAAAACAAGGCCTACTAATGCGATAATTTCTAAGGAATGGCGCCATCCTATCCAGTCTACAGAAGCGGATAAAGGTGCCTCCCCTCCTAAGGCTCCAATCATCCCTAGAGTCATCATCAAACCGGCTAAGGTGGGAAAGCGTCGTGGAGAAAACCATAAGGTAGTTAGTTTTAAGCATCCAATAGCGGCTACAGAGGCCCCTAATCCTGTGACAAAACGCCCTAAAGAAGCAATAGATAAAGTAGGCGCCATAGCCAGTAATAAAGTTCCTAAGGCACATAGAGCGATGGCTATGGAGCTGACACGCCGAGGGCCAAACCGGTCGGTAAAAATTCCCATCGGGATTTGCATAAGGAGATAAGCCCAAAAATAAGCAGCCGCTAAATTGCCGAGTTGAGTTCCATCAATATGGAAATCTCGCATCCAAACCGCGTGCATAACCCCGGGAGAGACTTCTAGCAAATTCTTGTAAAAATAGAAACCCGCTGCTAAAAGCCAAATAACCCACGGATAAAGGCGGGTAGCATGGCGTTTAGCCCCGACAGAATAACGACGTAACCGAGAAACGGCGTGATCTTGCATGAGGAGTACCTTTTTAAAAGAAACTCCCATTGTTAACAGGGACATTAGCCTTGTCAAGACACAGACTGAATTCATCCACAATTTCTGTGAATAAGTATGTGAGTATATTCTGAATGAGTAGGCAAAGGGGTAATAACCCCAGGGGTGGCTTTAGAATGAGTGAAATTTAAACAGGGAGATCATTGGCCTGGGCAACTTTTTTCTCAGCAATATAAGTATATAAAGTAGGTAGAACAAAAAGAGTAAACAAGGTGCCGATTAACATGCCAGAGGCAATCACAATCCCAATATTCATACGACTTACGGCCCCAGGCCCCTGGGCCATGATTAAGGGCAAAACCCCAACAACCATCGCGGCTGTGGTCATCAATACGGGGCGAAGCCGAATACCGGCTGCTTTAATGACCGCTTCCTGAATAGACAATCCTTCCCGTTCTTGTAATTGGTTAGCAAATTCCACAATTAAAATACCGTGTTTACTAATCAATCCAATTAATGAAATTAATCCAATTTGCGTATAGATATTAATGGAAACATTCACCGTTCCTTGTAATACATTCAAAGGGATTAAAGCGCCGCAAATAGACATCGGCACACTGATTAAAATAATTAAAGGGTCTCGGAAGGATTCGAATTGAGCCGATAATACTAAAAAAATTACAATTAACGAAAATATAAAAGCCACTACTAAAGCACTACCTTCTTGAAAAAATTGGCGGGATTGGCCACCAAAATCGTAGCTAACACCTTCCGGCAATAATTTATCGGCTTCTGCTTTTAAATAGTCTAATGTTTCACCGAGTGATTGTCCTATTCCCATTACACCGGTAAGGGAAATAGAATTTAATTGCTGGAACTGGGGAAGAGAATTAGGCGTAATAAAATGATTGATGTCTGCTATCGTTGATAAAGCAATTAATTTCCCCTCCCCTGTTTTGATGTAAATATTTTTTAGGTCTTCATCTTCCAAACGATATTGCCGAGCCAGCTGAGGAATAACATCGTAACTTTGACCCATCATGCTAAAATAATTAACATAAGCTCCACTTAAAGCTGTGCTAAGCTGGGCCGCTAAGGCGCTCATATTAACGCCCATTTGTCCTGCTTTTCCTCGATTTATGTCGAGTTGAATTTCGGGTTTGTTGTATTGAAGATCGCTACTAATGAATAAAAAGCGGCCACTTTGTTGAGCTTTTTCTACTAATTTTTCAGCGACATCGTATAAAATTTTATAATCATTGACAGAGGTTAATACAAAATACACCGGCATGCTGTTAGTGCCAGACGGCAATGCTGGCAAAGGAAAAATAGCCGTTTCTAATCCTGCTACCTGATTAATTTTTCCCTGCAAATCGTTAAGAATCATTGCTTGAGACTGAGTGCGTTCAGACCATGGTTTTAAAATAATTCCTGCGAAAGCAGAATTAGCGCCAGACATGCCATTGACTACAAAATAATCCGACATATTTTTTGCGGTTTGAAAAATTTTCTCAAATTGATGAGTAAAACGTTGGGTGTACTCAATATTGGCATATTCAGGGGCTGTAGCCACCATAAACAAAACTCCCTTATCTTCTGTGGGAGCCAATTCACTTTTAGTGGACGTATAAAGAAAATAGCAACTTATTAAAACAATAGCTGTAAAAACTAATACAATAGGTCGATAACGAATAACATTCGTTAAACGTTTTTCATAAAAAATTTGCATCCGAAGAAAAGTAGCATTGATAAAATGCACATACCGATTTTTATCCAATTGGGTATTAAAAAACTTTGAACACATCATGGGCGATAAGGTTAATGCAATAATACCAGACACAATCACAGCCCCTGCTAGTGCAAATGCAAACTCTTTAAATAAAGAACCGGTAATCCCACTCATAAAACCAATGGGTGCATACACGGCGGCTAATGTAAGCGTCATAGCAATAATGGGCATGGCAATTTCACGCGCCCCTTTTAAAGCCGCTTGAAACGGTGGAATGCCCGCTTCAACATGTCGATAAATATTTTCAACTACAACAATTGCGTCATCTACCACCAAACCAATAGCCAATACCATAGCAAGCAGGGTTAACAAATTAAGGGAATAATTCATCATCAAGAGCAAAGAACAAACACCAATTAAGGATAGAGGGATGGTAATGACAGGAATAATAACGGTTCGTAATGAACCTAAAAATAATAAAATGACGATGACAACAATCACGCTAGCTTCTAATAATGTCTTAATCACTTCTTCAATGGAAGCTTGAATAAAACGTGTCCCATCATAAACAATTTTCTGCTTTAAATCGGACGGAAAGGCTTTAGCAATGAAGGGTAATTCTTTTCGAACTTGAGAGGCAACATTCAAAGGATTGGCAGTGGGTGCAGATTTAATACCGATAAAAACGGCGCGTTCTCCATTGAACACCACGGAAGAATCATATTGCTCTGCCCCCAACGATACTTGCGCCACTTCCTTTAAATGAACCAATGAACCATTGACGGATTTAATAACGAGATTTTTAAACTCTTCTTCGCTGTGAAGATCGGTGGAAGCATTAATACTAACCGCTGTAAAACGACCTTTAGTACTACCCGCTGCCGTTTGAAAATTATTATTTTGAAGCGCCTGCGCTACATCTGCCGGTGTCACCCCCACGGCTGCCATTCTAAAAGGATCTAACCATATTCGCATAGCAAATGTTTCACCGCCTAATATTTGGGCTTCTGAAACACCGGGAATGGTATTCAGTTTAGGCTGGACTACTCGATTCATATAATCGGTGATTTGGGTATTATTCATTATTTTACTGGTGTAACTTAAATACATCAGGGCTACTTGTTGACCCGTTTCTTTTTCAATCACCGGTTGTTGGCTTTGTGGCGGTAATTCTCCTTCTACTTCTGATACCTTGCTCATAATATTAGTGAAGGCTTTGTCAGGGTCATAATTTAAACGAATATTGGCTTGAATAGTGCTTAGCCCATCGGTACTGCTGGCTGTGAGATAATCAATACCATCCGCGGTGGCAATAGCCCGTTCCAACGGAGAAGTAATGAAACCTGCCATTAATTCAGCCGACGCTCCCGCATAGGTGGTAGTGACAGTAATGACGGTATTTTCCATCGTGGGATATTGCTGGAGCGGAAGATTAAAAATAGCTCGCAAGCCCAGCAGAAAAATCATCAAACTGACAACCATGGCCAGTACAGGCCTTTTAATAAAAAGATCAGTAAATGTTTTCATGGAGCAGTGGGTGTTTTTTCTTCCGTTAATGACACTTGGTTATTAATAATGGTTCGTGCATTGGGATGAAGTTTTAATTGGCCGGAGGTTACCACTAAATCACCTGCTTGGATTCCTTCGATAATAGCCACCCATCCCTCATATTTTTGCCCCGTTTTTATCGTTCGCTGCTCTGCTTCATAAACCATTTGATGGTTGACTTGTTCTTGAGTGGGTTTAAGCACGTAAACGGTATCGCCATACAAGGTATAGCTCACGCCTGTTTCGGGAACTGCCACCACATTATTAACCGTTGGAAGCCACAACTGAATTTGAGCAAATAATCCAGGGTATAGCCGTCCTTCCGCATTTGAAACGACACCTTGTACTTCAATATTACGCGTTTGAGTATCCACCGCAGCATTGGTGGCTGATACCTTACCCTCAAATATTTCCTGCGGAAAATTATCCACCTTAAGAGATAGCGACTGACCCACGTTCAATTGCGGCAAATATTGTTCTGGCAACGTAAAATTAACGAACAACGGGTCGAGCGATTGCAAGGAAACCAACGCTTGCCCTGGTGTAACATATTCTCCGATATTAACCTGACGAATACCTAATTTCCCCGAAAAAGGGGCCTGAATATGTTTTTGATCAATAATAATTTCTGTTTGAGCCACTTTTGCTTGCGCTTGTTCCCAATTAGCTCTAGCTTGATCCAAATCTTGTTGCGAAACAGCGTGCGTTTGAAATAATTTTCGTTGACGATCATAGATCATTTGGGTGAGTTTTAATTGCGATTGATTGGCTAATAAGTCTTGTTGATTTAAACGATCATTCAGAATGATTAACTCATCTCCTTCTTGCACTCGCTGACCGGATTGAAATAATATTTTTTCTATTTGGCCCGCTTGTTGAGAGTTAACTTCCACGCCATGGATAGCTTTTAGAGAGCCAATAGCATTGATAGACTGTTTCCAGGCAAATGATTTTGCAGGGGTGGCCGAAATAGTGATAGGAGGGGGTTTAAACGTCGCAAAATATTGTTTAATAAAATGCGCTCGTACCATGCCATAGCCAAAAATGGCTCCAAACAAGATACCCGAGGCTAATAAGACCAGAATAAGCCGCTTGATCATCCCTTAACCCTTAATAGGTTCAGTGTAGCATATTATGGATTTTTTATAAGGTTTGGATAATACCAAAGACCGTTAACGCTAGAGACACCAGGATCTCAAGGGCGGCTAGTCTTTTCCAGAGGATAGAATATTGAGGTTGATGGCGTACACCTGCCCAAAACATAAGCCCTGGCAATAACATTAAAAGAATTACAACAAAAATACCCGCATAACTAATGGCTTTGATAAAAGCCCCTGGGTATAAAAGAATAACAATCAGGGGGGGGATATACGTCAGAGCCAAACATATCCAACGGCCCCCTCCTTTTTTAGTCACTTGAAGTCCATCGGCTAAAAAGTCATTCAAAGAAAGAGACACACCTAAAAACGAGGTGGTAATACAAATAGCCGTGAAGACATGAACAATAGTACTGATCCAAGAATTATTAAGGCTGTCACTGAGCGCGTTGGTTAGCTGCGCCACAGCATCGGGGGCTTGTACCATTGCGGCCAACCCTCCCTGCCCTTCGCTTGAAACTGTTCCTTGTACTACAAAATCCCACACCAGATAACAAAGCAAAGGAATGAGTGAACCTATGACCAGTGATAAACGCAATAATTTAACATTATTCATCAAATAGCCCCGCAAAGAGGGCATCACAATGGCAAATCCGAAGGAAGTAATCACGGGCATAACAGCCGGGAGTACGGCGTGCCAAGACCCTTTCGGCAATAAAGGCATCTGGATATGCGGCATGAGCAAAATCACCAATAATAAATAAGAGCCAAATTTAACCGTCATTAAGCCACGATTAGCCCAATCCACCGATCGAATACCATCGGCCACAATCGAGCCTAATAATACTAAAAAGAGGAGGCTATCCACCCAATGAGGGAAATTAATAGAAATCAGGGCTAACACATTCGCTAGTAAATTAGTTCCGCCCGCCATAAACGCCGATAAAAGTGTATACAGCAATAAAAGATACACGATCCACGTTATTCCCTGGCCTATTTTCCCCAACGTATGGCGTGCCATGGAAACCATATTGGAATCTTCGGGCAACCATAAGGTAATTTCTAATACAAAAAAAGCACCCAGCGTCATTAAAAACCAAACGCCGATTAATAAGAAACTGGAATGCCAAAAACCTCCCAGAGAGGTAACGAGCGGCAACGCCAAGATTCCACCGCCAATGGAAGTGCCAATAATTAATAAAACTGCGCCAATAAATCGGTGAAAAACCATCGCTACAGGCTAGCAGAAAGAAAATTTATTGGCTACCAAATAAAATGTAAAATCCAGCGAGGACTAAAAACACAATAAATACTCGCTCTAGCCAAAGAGTCGAAATTTTATGGGATAACCACGTGCCGAGGGGCGCAAGTAATGCCATAGGAATTCCCACCATCAAAAACGCAGGCCAATAGATATATCCCCACGTGTTAGAAGGCAATTGATCTTGAATATGAGAGCCTGCCATTAAATATCCCCCTGTGCTCGCGAGACAATACACGGTAGAAGCAGCCAGCGACGTGCCAATGGCTTGTCGATATTCCATAAAACGCCTCAAATAAGGAATCATAAAAAGACCAGAGGCCACCCCTGCAATACTGCTCGCTATAGCAATCACACACGCCACACAAGGCATTTCCAGAAAAGAAGGCACTCTTAATCGTTTGGGAAATTTTCGAACAGCAGAAACAAAAGGAGGAAAAAAAGAACTCGCTATGAGTAAAACCATTAAGCCTACATACACATGCAACGAAGCAATAGGAATAAAATGTGCCATCCAAGGCCCTAACAAACCGCCTATTAAATAAAACACACTGACAATCATACAGGCTGTTTTATTAACGTATTTTTTTTTTATTTGGCTGAATGAGGCAACCGTAGAACCAATCGTAATAATAGCCAAACAGGTTCCGATAGCAATTTTAATAGAAAAAGGAGAGTTAAATTGCGCTTGAAAAAGAAAAACCAGAACGGGCAATACGACCAGGCTTGAACCTGTTCCTAATATCCCCACTATTAACCCACCCATAATACCATCTAGAATATAAATCCAGTCTACAAAATGCATAACGATCCTTTAATGAGCGCGCGTGACAATAACAATAGCCGTAGACCCTTCTACGTGGTAATCGCATTTAAAGGGAGAAAAAGATAGTTCATAACACCCATCATTATCCCGATTGACTTGAAACCCTCCGCGGCTACCCTCTTTTTGAGCAATCAGCAAGACGCGCAAAGGCTGGCCATCGAGGTGAACAGAATAAGATTGACCGGGTTCCAGCACGGTTGGAAAAAAAGGCGGTGGATTAGGCAATGCTTTTGCTTCTAGAAGGTCCTGGGTTTGATTATTCATGACAAGGGTTTCAATGCGAGAGCTTGCAAAAGCGAGCGAACTCACTAACAGTATCATGCTTAGAGAAATACCTGCTTTCCATCGATTCATGGTAACAAGTATACCAAGAAATAACCTTCCTCTAAAGGGTAAGGACAGGTATCTTTTCCTTATTTTTCCCAAAAAGAGCATGCTCTAAAGCTTCCATAGGCTTAACGGAATTCCAAGTATGACAGCTGGGACACAGCCAATACAATCGCTGCCACGAGTAGCTGCATTGTCCACACCGATAACTCATGTGCACGTGGGTTAACGGTTGGATTAGCGCTTTTTGGATATACTCTACTACTTCTTGAATCTTTCCTTCTTCACTGATTTGGTGCTGGCGATATTTAGCAAGCGCCACAATAAAACTCATTCGGGGATAGCGACTTAAATAATATTCCAAACGCTCCACCAAACCCGCCTCGTTATTCATCGCTTTATAGCAATGCCTAAGAGGGACAATAATTTCAGTAAGATAGCTTGGATCTTGTTTTTCTACTAGCTGAAAGGCTCGAATGGCCTCTTCATAATTTTCAGCGGCCATAGCTAATTCACCGCGAATTAAACTGGATCGCACACAATTGGGATCAATAGATTGAGCCAATTTTAAATAATGATAGGCTTGGCTTAATTGATTTTGATGCCGCATTTTTTCGGTCAGTTCGCAATAATGCTGAGCAGTTACCGCATTCATCGAAATTTTCGCAATTCGTTGCAATCGTTGCGCTATTTGAATGGCTTGTGGCCAGTCTTTTTCCTGCTGATAAATATGTAATAAATGTTTTAAATTAACAGCTGTGTTTTGGCCCATTTCAACCAGCTCTAAAAAAAGCCGCTCTGCTCGATCTAATACGCCGGCACTAAGATAATCTTGCGCCAATTCAAATAAAGCTTTCACGCGAAGCTTAGGATCTAAATTACGCGTAACAATGTTTTGATGGATGCGTGTGGCACGATCCACCTCTCCTTTACGACGAAATAAACTACCCAATGCTAAATGGGTTTCAATAGTTTCTGTATCTACTTTAACCAATTTTAAAAAAACATCGAGTGCTTTATCCGGTTCTTCATTAAGTAAATAATTAAGTCCAACAAAATAAGCCGAATGTAATTTAGATTCACGCTTTGACAGTTTAGCAGGTACCGTTTTCCTACCCGCTAGCCATCCAGAAGCAGCTGCGATAGGTAATAACAACAACACAAGGGAAACGGGAGAAATTACCATATATTCGAGCCCTTTTCTTTCTCTTGTTTTTGAAGCTCTCGGTTTTCTTTTTTAAATCGGCGATGTTTTGATTTTAATTTTAAAATAGTGGGGGAAAGGGTCAGAATACCCAACACAAATCCTACGAAAAGAACAAGAAACAATAAAAAAGGCAAGAATATTTTTGCCGCGTGAAAATAATAATTAATTTTTACCCATTGCGCATTGAGACTGGTAAAGCCTACGATAGCCGCAATTAAAACGAACCAAAAGATATAAAAAACGTAACGCACACTCTCTCCTTGTAAGTAATGGACTTCCCTAATTCCCCCACTTATGATTGGGCTTTGCATTAGCGAAGCCCAATCCACATTGCTGTGTCTAATGTTATTTATCTTTGTCGCGTTGCTGCTTCATTTGCTCCTTCAACAAGTCTCCTAATGTGGTATTAGAAGATATCGTTTCTTTAGGAATTTTTGGAGCTGAAAAAGTCGCTTTATGAGACACTAAGAGGTCATTGGTTTTAGGATCAATCGTCTGTATTTTGACTTTTAACTCTTCGCCCACCTTAAGCTCTTGTGTTAAATCTTCCGTGTGGTCATGACTAAACTCACCAATACGCATCACTGCCATTACGCCGTCTGCTAATTGTAAAGTAGCTTTATTTTTATCAACACCGATGACTTGTGCTTTAAGCACAGCGTCTCGGTCTAAGCCTTCAACAAATTTAGCCATTGGATTTTCTTCCAATTGCTTAATGCCTAAGGAAATACGCTCCCGTTCCGGATCCATCGCAAGAATTATCGCTTCGATTTCATCGCCTTTCTTGTATTGACGTACGGATTCTTCTCCCGTATGAGTCCATGAAAGATCGGATAAATGAATCAAACCATCAATTTCCCCTTCCAATCCAATAAACACACCAAAATCCGTAATGGAGCGAATAACGCCCCGAACTTTTTCACCCGTTTTGTGAGTTTTAGCAAAATCTTCCCATGGATTGGCTTTGCACTGTTTGATGCCTAATGAAATTCGACGGCGCTCTTCATTAATATCCAATACCATGACTTCCACTTCATCACCCAATTTGACAATTTTGCCCGGGTGAATGTTTTTATTGGTCCAATCCATTTCAGACATATGAACTAATCCTTCCACGCCATCTTCGATTTCTACGAAGCAACCATAATCCGTCACATTGGTTACTTTACCGAATATACGAGATCCAGCAGGGTATCGTTTCTCAATATCGCGCCATGGATCATCACCTAATTGCTTGATGCCTAACGATACGCGATTTTTCTCACGATCAAACTTTAAAATCATAACGCAAACTTCATCCCCTACCGATAACATATCGCTGGGATGATTAATGCGTTTCCAGGCCATATCGGTGATGTGCAACAACCCATCCACTCCACCTAAATCAATAAACGCACCGTAATCGGTAATATTTTTTACTACACCGGCTATTTCTTGCCCTTCGGTTAATTCTTCCAGTTTCGCTTGACGCTCAGCAGAAGTACCCTCGGACATAACGGCACGACGAGAAACCACAATATTGTTGCGGCCTTTATCCATTTTAATAATTTTGAAATCTAATTCTTTACCTTCTAAATAACCGGGATCCCGAACGGGTTTTAAATCCACCAAAGAACCCGGTAGGAAAGCTTGCAGACCTTGAACATCAACGGTGAAACCACCTTTTACTCGTTCAGTAATAGTACCTAAAACTGTTTTATTGGCTTTATGTAAATCCTCTAAGACATACCACACTTTAGCCCGTTTCGCTTTTTCACGAGACAAACGCGTTTCACCAAAACCATTTTCTAAACTTTCTACGACCACTTCCACGATATCGCCTTCACTCGGCATCTCGTCTTTAAATTCGTCAGCGGCAATAATGGCGTCGGATTTAAGGCCTGCATTGAGAACGATATGTTCCGGTGTCACTTCGACCACCGTCGCTCGAATCATAGAGCCTGGAGCCACATCAATTTGTTTAGCGGTTTGTTCAAATAACTCTGCAAATGTTTCAAGTCTACTCATAAATTTTCATTCCAATAGCGCGCGAAAGGGTATCAATAACCACTATTTTAGGCCGACGGGGTTGGTGCGCGCTAAAGTCGGATTTAAACAGGGTTATGCCTCTATTCGTCCTTGAATAACTTGCATGACATGATGGAAGACTTCCTCAATATTCATTGAGGTGGTATCAATTTTCAACATGTCAGGTGCTAAAGTAAGCGGTGAAACATCTCGATTTTTATCGCGATGATCCCGCGCCTCTAACTCTTCCTGAATGTCGCGCAGACTAACACTTATGCCTTTCTTTTTCAACTGAAAATATCGGCGATTAGCCCGCTCAGCGGCACTGGCCGTTAAATAAAATTTCACCACCGCATCGGTAAAAACCACCGTCCCCATATCACGCCCATCCGCCACTAAACCGGGCGGTTGACGAAAACGTCGCTGGCGTTTGAGTAAGGCTTCTCGAACTTCGGGAATAGCGGCTACTTTAGAGGCTAACACGCTGATTTTTTCACTTCTAATGTCATCGGTAATAGGGATGCCTTCGCAAAAAAGGGCTGGATTATCTGGGTTAGCATCAAATCGAATATTCAAATGCTCTACAAATTTTCCCAAATGCTGAGGATTTTCTAAATTCGTATGATGGTATTCCGTAGCCCACGCCACCGTCCGATAGAGAGCCCCGCTGTCCAGATAATGCCATTCCAAAGTAGCTGCCACTTTTTGAGCAATGGTGCCCTTTCCACTGCCACTAGGGCCATCAAAGGTGATGACCGGTGTCAAATTTTGCATGTATAGATTCCTTGAGAAGTTGAATATTCAATCCCACTTGATTGGCTTGTTCCTTAAAGTTAGGAAAGGAAGTTTCCACATTAGCACAATCTTGGAGGGTTATCGAGCCTTTGGCCACGGCGCCTGCTATGGCAAATGCCATAGCAATCCGGTGATCTCCCCCACTATTTACCACCCCTGCTTGAAACGTTCCCCCTTCGATCATTAATCCATCCGAAAATTCTTCTACCCGAATGCCTACTTGCTGCAATCCCTGCACCATGCCCCGGATACGATCCGACTCTTTATATCGCAATTCTTGAGCACCCCGTATTCGGGTAACCCCTTTTGCACACGCAGCTGCTATGCTGAGAATAGGAAGCTCATCAACTAACCCTGCTATTTCCAAAGGATGGATATCAGTACCATATAAAACAGGGGTATAATGAACCTCAATGTCTCCGATTGGCTCGTAGGTGGAATAGTTTTGTATAACATTAATATTTCCTCCCATCCGTTTGATAATATTTAAAAGTCCTATCCTAAAAGGATTTAACCCTACATTGCGCACACACAGCGCAGAACGGGGGGTGATAAGCGCCGCCACGATAAAAAATGCAGCCGATGAAAAATCCCCCGGAATTAAAAATTCCCCCCCTTGTCGAATGCCCGCTGTTAATAAACGTTCGGTGTGATCTCGAGTAGGAATAGGCTCCCTAACTTCTGTCTTCCCCTTCGCATATAAACTTGCCAATAAAATGGCTGATTTTACTTGCGCGCTTGCAATAGGCAGGGAATACCGAATACCTTTTAACTCTTTTACCGGCCGAATATCGAGCGGCGGATAGCCTGTGATATCCGCCCCCATGGCCTGCAGCGGTGTCATGACGCGTTGCATAGGTCGCTTACGCAAAGACTCATCCCCCGTCAGGCTTGAGAAAAATGACTGGGCCGCTAACAACCCTGCCAAAAGCCGCATAGTGGTTCCCGAATTACCACAATCAATAGGATCCTTAGGGGCTTTTAAACCATAAAGCCCTACTCCTTTTATATGGAGGTTGTGTTGGGGGGTTTGCTCAATGCTAACGCCCATAGCCCGCATGGCAGAGAACGTTGCCCACGTATCTTGGCTCAATAAAGGATGGATAAAGAGACTCTCTTTCTCGGCAATCGAACCTAACAAGATCGCTCGGTGGGTAATAGATTTATCACCCGGCGGATAAAAAACACCGGTTATTTTTTCACTGGGAAAAGAAATATAATGGATAGGAATCGCCATTTAAGAGTTATTTATACAGTGGATTCAAAATTTTTCATAAATTCTACTAATGCATCCACACCAGCTTCCGGCATTGCATTGTAAATGGACGCACGGATACCCCCCACTTCCCGGTGGCCTTTTAAATTGGCCAGGCCTACTTTTTTAGCCTCTTCCACAAATCGATCCGTCAATTGAGCGTCTCGTAAATGAAACACCACGTTCATACGTGAACGATATAAGGGAGTGACATCATTGACATATAATTTTGATTGATCAATCACTTGATAAAGTTTTTGAGATTTTCGTTCAGCCAGTTTTGCCATAGTTTCTAAACCGCCTTGCGCCATCACCCATTTTACCACCAAGCCTAACACATACCAATTAAAGGTAGGGGGGGTATGAGGCATATTTTCATTTTCAGCAAATGATTTGTAATGCAATACAGTAGGTGTTGCAGGAAGTGCCTTGTTTAATAAATCCTTACGAACAATCACTAATGTAATACCTGCAGGCCCCATATTTTTTTGCGCGCACGCATAGAGTAAGCCAAACCGGCTAATATCCACGGGCTTCGATAAAATATTGGAAGACATGTCACAGATCAGCGGGATGTCGCCTACGGCCGGAATATCATGAAATTCTACTCCATGAATAGTTTCATTCTCGGTGTAATGGATATAGGGAAGACGAGAATGGAGTTTCCATTCATTAACTGGGGTAAGTGTGGTAAAGCCATTCGAAGACTCATCCGTTACCCGCCATATTTTGCAATACCGTTCCGCTTCTTGAGCGGCTAAACGAGACCAGCTGCCTGTCACCGCATACCCGCCCTCGGCAGCACCCCCTAATAAATTCATGGGAACTGCAGCAAATTGGCCCCTTCCTCCACCCGGCATAAACAGAATCGCGTAATTATCGGGAACTTGAAGAAGTTTTTTAACATCTTGGGTGATTTCTTCTGCGATGGCTATGAATTCTTTAGAACGGTGAGACATTTCCATAACGGAATAGCCAATGCCACGCCAATCCAATAGCTCCGCTTGAACTTGTTGCAAAACGTTCTCGGGTATCGTTCCTGGGCCCGCAGAAAAATTATAGACTCGTGTCACAAAAAGACTCCCTCTTAAGAGCGGGAATGGCTTCCAATTCCACCAAGCTTTCTCCTTCGGTTAGCTTGATCAAACGAACACCTTGAGTGTTTCTGCCAATCACAGACACTTCGTTGACATGTGTTCGGACCATGGTGCCTTTATCAGAGATCATGAGAAATTCATCCGCTTCATTCACTTGAACCGCGCCAATGACAGGGCCATTGCGATCATTCACCTGAATAGCCATCACTCCCTGCCCTCCCCGACCAATTTTCCGATAATCCTCGGTTTTGGTTCGCTGCCCATATCCATGGGCTGTTGCTGTTAAAATAGTAGCACTTTGCTCTAAAATCAATAAAGCGATCACTTTTTGCGTCGATTTAAGTTTAATTCCACGTACTCCGGAAGCCGTTCGGCCCATTGTTCGGACGTCGTCTTCTCCAAATCGAATCGCTTTTCCAGCTGAGGTTAATAATAAAATGTTTTGCTGACCATCGGTAATGCTGGCATCCACGAGCTCATCCCCCGGTTGAAGATCGATGGCGATCTTTCCACTTTGACGAGGACGGTTAAATTCCGTGAGCGAAACTTTTTTCACCCGCCCTTGTTGAGTGGCCATAAAAACAAACCGATTTTCTGAAAATTCACTTAACGGTAAAATAGCACTGATATGCTCCTGAGCCTCCAGTGGCAATAAGTTGACAATCGGCCGTCCGCGCGCGGTACGACTGGCTTGCGGTATTTGATATGTTTTTAACCAGTACACTTTTCCTAAGCTCGAGAAACACAAAATAGTGTCATGCGAATGAGCCACAATTAATTTGCGTACCACATCCTCTTCTTTCATGGCGGTAGCCGCTTTACCGCGTCCGCCCCGATGTTGGGCTTCATAATCCGATAAAGATTGGGTTTTTACATACCCTTCTCGTGATAACGTGACGACTCGATCTTCTTCTTCAATTAAATCCTCATGCGTTAAATCGACTTGAGAATCTAAAATTTGAGTTCTGCGTGCATCACCAAATTGCTCTTTAATATCGAGAAGTTCGTCTCGAATCACTTGATGGAGGCGATCCGAATGGTTTAAAATTTTAAGTAAAGATTTAATTGTTTCAACCAATTCCATGTATTCGTTGCTTATTTTTTCTTTCTCAAGGCTCGTCAACCGATGAAGTTTTAACTCTAAAATAGCTTGCGCCTGCTCCGGCGATAACGAATATCCCTTTTCTTGTACGCCATAGCTGGCACTCAATCCTTCCGGCCGCATGTGTTCGGCAAAATCGCCTTTTAACAAAGTTTCCACGGTACCCGGTTCCCAGACGGCCATTAGCATGGCCTCTTTGGCTTCTTGAGGGGTTTTAGCTATTTTAATCAAAGCAATCAGCGGATCAATATTAGCTAATGCCACGGTGAGGCCTTCCAACAAGTGGGCTTTTTCACGCGCTTTACGTAACTCAAAAACCGATCGGCGTGTCACCACGTCGCGGCGATGCTGCACAAAAGCCTCGAGCATTTGTTTCAACGTTAAAAGTTTAGGCTGCCCTTGGTCTAACGCCACCATATTGATCCCAAATACCACTTGCAGCTGCGTATGGGCATATAAATTATTGAGGATTACTTCTGGCTGCTCACCCCGACGGACTTCAATTACCATTCGCATGCCGGCTTTATCCGATTCATCTCGCAAGGCCGTAATCCCTTCTACTTGTTTTTCTTTGACCAGCTCGCCAATTTTTTCCAATAACCGGGCTTTATTGACTTGATAAGGTAATTCGGTAACCACAATCATGGATTTACCGGAATTATCGGTTTCAATCTCGGCTTGAGCGCGTATTTGAATTCGCCCACGGCCTGTACGATAAGCGCTGGCAATACCTGCCCGTCCATTAATAATCCCCTGCGTAGGAAAATCAGGCCCTGGAATGTGTTCCATTAATTCTTGAATACCAATCTCAGGATTATCAATTAATTGAAGGGTTGCATTAATAACTTCATTTAAATTATGAGGAGGGATGTTAGTAGCCATTCCCACAGCAATGCCGGAACTCCCATTAATGAGTAAATTGGGAACCCGTGTAGGCAAAACGACTGGGGCTTGTTCGCTGCCATCATAATTGGGCACGAAATCCACCGTTTCTTTATCCAAATCCGCCAATAACGTATGGGCTAATTTTGACATTCGAATTTCGGTATACCGCATAGCCGCAGGCGCATCACCATCGACCGATCCAAAGTTGCCTTGCCCATCTACCAACAAATAGCGCAAACTAAAAGGCTGAGCCATTCGAACAATCGTGTCATAGACGGCGGTATCGCCATGAGGATGGTATTTACCAATCACATCCCCCACAATACGGGCGGATTTTTTATAGGGCTTGTTCCAATCGTTATGAAGCTCATGCATCGCATATAAGGCGCGACGATGGACAGGCTTTAAACCGTCTCGTACATCCGGCAAGGCACGCCCAATAATGACGCTCATCGCATAGTCCAGATAGGACTGCTTTAACTCGTTCTCAATCGTAACCGATCGTATCTCATGTGCTAGCTCAGACATCTTTATTTCCTTGGAAATTCAATAGGATAAATATCCGCCTATTATATCATATTAAGGTTTTAAGGCTAGTTTTTTAGAGAGTTTTTGTATACCATAGGCTGTTTTAAAAGGCTGAAGAAGGAGAGGAAATTATGCAGCAGGTGGATGAATTACTACAGGCCCGTTGGGTATTACCCATTCAGCCCGAAGAAACCTTATTAGAACACCATACTATTGTGGTTCACCAGGGTCGAATCCTCGATTTACTACCTTCGGACGCAGCGAAGGCTCAATATCAAGGCAAAATCACCGAGCTGCCGGATCACATCGTATTGCCAGGGTTGGTGAATGCCCATGCTCACTCCCCCATGTCTTTGTTTCGAGGATTAGCAGACGACTTACCTTTAATGACCTGGTTACAAAACCATATGTGGCCTGCCGAAGGAGATGTCTTAAGCCCAGAGAGTATTCGAGACGGTATGGAATTAGCCATGGCAGAAATGATCCGAGGAGGAACCACGTGCTTTAACGAGCATTATTTTTATCCCAAAGTCATTGCAGAGGCCGTGGAGCAATCGGGTATGCGTGCCTTGATTGGGTTAATTATTATGAGCGTGCCCACAGGCTGGGCTAAGACGGAAGAGGAATATTTTGAAAAAGCTGAATCTCTGTTAGCTCAATCCCCTCCGTCGGATCGCATTCAATGGGCATTAGCACCTCATGCCCCTTATACGGTAAGTGATAATAGTTTTAGAAAAATTAAACAGTTATCGGATAAATATAATCTTCCTGTTCATATTCATTTGCATGAAACAGACACCGAAGTAGAAGGCAGTTTAACGCAATACAAGCAGCGGCCGTTTGCCCGTTTAGAATCACTGGGCTTGGTTAATGAACGATTAATAGCCGTGCATATGGTCCAATTAACCGCTGAAGAAATCCGTGCCTGTCATGACAATAATGTCAGCATGGTGCACTGTCCTGAATCTAATTTAAAACTAGGTAGCGGTATCGCTCCCCTGACGGCGTTGATGGCCGCTTCTGTTAATGTGGCTTTAGGGACCGACGGCGCTGCCAGCAATAATGATTTGGATATGTGGGGGGAATTGCGTACCGCTTCTTTCTTAGCGAAGGGAGCAGAGCGTAACCCCTCTACTCTACCCGCCT
>DATDVD010000103.1:0-5879 GCA_035290065.1 Coxiellaceae bacterium
CATGACTAATGAAAACCCAGATTCTATAAAAATGTAGTTCTAAAGGTTTCTCAAAAAAATTTAAAACCAATCGATTATTTTCAATGAAAAGATGGACAGGAATGAAGAGCAGCGGATTGTGATTACAGGCATGGGAGTTATATCTCCTATTGGTAATAGCTTAGAAGAATTTTCTGAAAGTCTACAGGCAGGAAGGAGCGGCATAGGACCGATAACTAAAATTGAACCTGAAAGATTAAGTAAACTTGAAGTGACTATTGCAGGTGAAGTAAAGAATTTCGATCCTGCAGAAGTAATGGATACAAAAGAAATTAGAAGAACCGACCCTGTAGTCCATTATGCAATCGCAGCTGCAGAGCAGGCTTTAAAGCAATCAGGAATGGATTTGAAATCGGAGGACCTTGACAGATTTGGAATTTCAGTCGGAACAGGAATAGGCTGCTGGCAAACAATTTATGATCAACATAAATTGTTCTTTGAGAAGGGAAAAATGCATCCCTTGGCTATCCCTATGCTTATGCCTAATGTAATTGTTGCAGGAATTGCAAGCCATTACGGAATTACTGGAACAACACAAACAAGCACAGCTGCATGCGCAGCTGGGGTCGAGGCGATAATTGGTGCATACAATCAAATAGTCAACCCCTGCGAAGAAGTGGATGTCTGTCTTGCTGTGGGTGCAGAAGCAGCCATTAAAGATAACACATTGTTTGGTTTTTTAAAACTGCACGCTCTTGCCAAAGGGTACAATGACAACCCGGAAGAAGCCTCGCGCCCTTTTGATAGGCATAGAAATGGATTTGTTTTAGCCGAAGGTGCAGGAGCTTTGACATTAGAAAGTCTGGAGCATGCACAAAGACGTGGTGCAAGGATATTTGCTGAAGTGATAGGTTATGGACGCACAAATGATGCATATCATTTGACCGAACCATCGGGAATTGGAGCAGAAAAAGCAATGCTAAAGGCGCTGCGGTCTGCAGGAATAAGTCCTGCGGATGTGGATTACATAAATGCTCACGGAACTGGAACCGCATATAACGATTATCATGAATCTGTAAGAATCCAAAAAATATTTGGGGATAATATAGTTGTTAGTGCAGTAAAATCAATGACCGGCCACACAATTGGAGCAGCAGGGTTGATTGAATCGATCGCAACAATTGATGGAATGCTTAGGGGGTATGCTCCACCTACAATTAATTTTACTGGCACCGAGAGGGATGATGAATTCTCTTGCCCTCCTCTTAATTATGTGCCTAACGTTCCGCAGGACCTAAACATCCGCATAGCACTAAAAAACGGCTTTGGCTTCGGCGGGCAAAACAGTACAATAGTAATCAAACGCTGGAGAGAATAGTTTCTCAAAAGATTTAAAAAAGACTCTCTTGTCACAGGAAAAATGGACGGAAGGAGGGTGGTTGTTACAGGAATGGGAATAATATCACCCATGGGGAACAACATCGCTACTTTTAGGGACAATCTTCTTTCTGGAAGAAGCGGAATCGGGCCGATAACGAAATTTGATGCAAGCGAGCTGGAAGTCAGGATCACCGGAGAAGTCAGGAATTTTGATCCTGCTGAGCACATGAACCCCGGCATCATAAAATATACTGACCCCATTACTCAATTTGGGATGGCTGCAGCAAAACAGGCAATACATGATGCTGGTTTAGATTTTTCTCAATTCGACCCGTATCGTCTCGGTGTTTCTCAAGGTGTGGGATATGGAGGATGGCTTAGCACGCTAAGATTGTACAAAAACTTTCTTGAAAATGGAGTAAAAAGTGTCGATCCTTTCTCAATTCTTGCAGTAATGCCAGACGCTCCCGGTGTTCAAATCTCTTTAGAGTATAGATTAAAAGGCAAAGTAAATAGCAATAATGCTGCCTGCAGCTCGAGCGCACAGGCCATGGAGTATGCTTTCGATGCAATAAAAGGCGGAAAAGCTGACATTATAGTGGTGCTTGGAACAGAGGCGCCACTGCATCCTCTTTCTGTTGCACATTTTCAAGGGATGCGCGGGGCGATAACAAATAAATTCAATGACAGGCCTGAAGAAGCGTCCAGGCCATTCGATGCATACAGGTCTGGATTTGTCGGGTCGGAAGGCGCTGCAGTATTAATTTTTGAGGGCGACGATATAGCAAAAGCAAGAAAAACAAGAATCTATGCTGAAATGTTGGGCTATGGAAGCACAAGTGATTCCTATCATATCGTGTATCCGACGGGTGAAGGAGCCAAGCAAGCGATGATTGCAGCATTAAAAATGTCAGGCATACAAAATGCAAATGGAATGTATGTTAATGCCCACGGAACATCCACAAAAATTGGAGACCATAAGGAAAGCTGGGCAATAGCTGAAGTTTTCGATGGATATTCGATTTATGTCAGTTCAGTAAAATCAATGCTTGGCCACATGATAGGCGCTTCAACAGCGGCAGAGACTGTTGCCTCAATTATCGCAATGCATGCCGGATTCATTCCGCCGACAATTAATCTGACGAATCCGCATTTAGAAGGGGATAATGCATGCGCACCGCTAAATTATGTTCCGAATGTTGCAGTCATGCATCAATTTTATATTTTTATGAAAAATTCTTTCGGCTTTGGCGGCCATAATGATACCATTGTTTTTCAAAGATGGAGAGAGTAATTTCACCGCTACTTTTATAAATTACTCATAAAACCAAAGACAACAGATGAAAAGAAGTTCACGACGCTGGAAAAAACGCTGGCAGATGAGATGGAAGTGGCAGCGCAAGCGAATGAAAAAGAAGAAGCGCGCAAGAAGAAATATTTCTGGATAGAATTAATCGCTGAGCAACATGCCTATATAATAGAGAGCAGTAGGATCATGTACCAGAGTATTGTGACCGAGAATTGTCATCTCAAGATGGCCGTTTTTTTTTCTAAGCATTACAAGCGGCGCATATCCCATATGGTCTGGGGTCTCCCCTGTAGGAACATCAAGTCTAGCGACATGATTAGGTGCTTGTGTAGAAAAAATTCCTGAGATATTCCAACCCATTCCTTTAATATCGCAATCAGAATGGTTCGCATATTTACGCCAGAACTCTCTAAGTGCATCGACTGCAATATCTTCATTGGTTGGGTCGATATAATAAGTGCGTGAATCTGACGAAAAAATTCTTAAGCCTTCCGGAACTGACACTCTATCTTTAAGATGCCAGTATCTCGGATTATAATCTGAATGACCGTCATTACTCCCTACCATATGATAGTGACAAAACGTGAGTTATATAAATTTTTTCACAAAAAATGATTATAATTATTTTTTTAATATGATTATTAAAGTTTTAATGAAGTATAAATACAAAAACGTTTTCTTAGATTGCCATGACAAATAGCTTAGCAGCTTTGGATGACATCCTAAAAAGTTTGGAAGAATCGTACAAAATAAAATTAGATCGAATGGAATCAATTAAGTGTGCAATGCAGGTGATGGAATATGATGGTTGCCCGCATCCTGTTCCTCAAGAAATTTTAAGCCCGCCTACTTTCCAAGAATATGCAAGTGGGATATTAGAAACTTATGACTATAATTCAGCAAGTTACATACCTCCAATAGGAGACCGAAACTAAAACATTTAATTGTAAAAATAGGATTTGTTTTCCATTTCAGGAATTCCAAGAATATAAGACGGGCTTTGAGTGTGGCCTGCCCAGTGCAGAAATTTGTAATTTGTCAAGTATTCTAGGCTTCTTTCCCATTCATGATCCATGAAAAATGGAGTTTTTTTCTAGAATTAAAAATTTTCGAACAAAACTTATTTATAAGAAATGAACCCTATAACTAGATTAGGTTAAGTTGTTGAGTGCGGTCGAAAGCTTTAAATAGGGCTTACTGCTCTCAAAACGTCCGCAATTGGTAGTCTCGAAATGGGACGCGGACACAGGCTTTTGTGTCGCGCGAAAGCGTATCTTGCGCCTCGCGTCATGGGACCAATTTCTACACAATCCAAACATGGATACGTGAGTCTGTGCTCACGTACGACGGAAGCCTTGATAAACGCATTGATACACAAGCTCAATGCAAAACTATTTTTTTATCATAACTTGTAACGACCCGCAAATAATTATAATTTTCATCAAGCGACCAAATATAAATGACAGGATCGTAAATATATTACTCGTTGATCCTGCGAGAGATTGCTGCTATCAGGATTCGATTTAGCCATGCAAGTCAGGGGTAGCAATACCCCGGCAGAATGCTCAGTAACACGTCGATAATCTGCCCTTAGGTCCGGAATAACCTTGGGAAACTGAGGACAAAACCGGATTGGGAATGGAGGCTGGAATGCATCATTCCTCAAACGTAAGGCCTAAGGATGAGACGGCGGCCGATTAGGTAGTTGGCAGTGTAATGGACCACCAAGCCAAAGATCGGTAGGGGCCTTGAGAGAGGTAGCCCCGAGAAGGGCACTGAGACACTGGCCCTAGCCCCACGGGGTGCAGCAGGCGCGAAAACTCCACAATGCGCGAAAGCGTGATGGGGGAATCCCGAGTGCTCATGTTTTATACATGGGCTTTTGCCAAATGTAAATAGTTTGGCGAATAAGTGGTGGGCAAGACCGGTGCCAGCCGCCGCGGTAACACCGGCGCCACAAGTGGGAATCACATTTATTTGGCCTAAAGCGTTCGTAGCCGGCTTGGTAAATCTCTTGTGAAATCGCTTAGCTAAAGCAAGCGACGTGCTGGAGACACTGCCTCGCTAGGGACTGGGAAGAGTCAGGAGTATGGATAGGGGAGCAGTAAAATGCTATAATCCTTTTTAGACTACCGGTGGCGAAGGCGCCTGACTAGAACAGATCCGACGGTGAGGGACGAAAGCTAGGGGAGCAATCCGGATTAGATACCCGAGTAGTCCTAGCCGTAAACGCTGCGAGCAAGGTGTTGCACAATCTTTGGGATTGTGCAGTGTCGAAACGAAGGTATTAAGCTCGCCGCCTGGGAAGTACGGTCGCAAGACTGAAACTTAAAGGAATTGGCGGGGGAGCACTACAAGGGGTGCGGCGTGCGGTTTAATTTAATTCAACGCAGAGAATCTCACCAGGGGCGACGGCAGTATGAAGGATAGTCTAACTGGCTTTCCCAACGAGCCGAGAGGTGGTGCATGGCCGCCGTCAGCTCGTGTCGTAAGATGTCCTGTTAAGTCAGGCAACGAGCGAGACCTATACCTTCAATTGCGACCAGGCCCGAGAGGGTGACTGAGCACATTGAAGGGACTGCCTTGGAAACGAGGAGGAAGGTGTAGGCTACGGTAGGTCTGTATGGCCCGAATCCCCTGGGCTACACGCGCGCAACAATGGTAGGGACAATGGGATGCAACACCGAAAGGTGGAGCCAAACCTCTAAACCCTATCTTAGTCCAGATCGAGGGCTGCAACTCGCCCTCGTGACGTTGGAATCCCTAGTAATCAGAGGTCAACATCCTCTGGTGAATACGTCCCTGCTCCTTGCACACACCGCCCGTCAAACCACTCGAGCCAAGTCTAGATGAGACATAGTTTCTTGATTATGCCGAATCTAGGCTTAGCAAGAAGGGTTAAGTCGTCACAAGGTAGCCGTAGGGGAACCTGCGGCTGGATCACCTCCTCTTCTTTTTTTAAAAAAAAAGAACGCTGAATTTCAGCAAAAGAACTAACAAAGGAAATTTCACTCAAGTCAAGGCTTCTATTTTATTTTCATAATTCATGGAACTCATGGGCTCGTAGCTCAGCTCGGAACGGGCGATCTCACGATGCCCGTGGGCAATAGAGCGCCCGCCTTGCACGCGGGAGGCCTCGGGTTCGAATCCCGACGAGTCCAGTCAGAAACGGGCGGATATTCCGCTCCGTTAATTTTCATCAGATATCCTG
>DATDVD010000104.1:0-6655 GCA_035290065.1 Coxiellaceae bacterium
GGGAATGCGGCACAAGGTTTAACATTGGCAAGGGCAGAGCACGCTCTGCCCCTACGATTTTTAAAGGGCTGTGCAACTTGAAAGCGCTTCGCTTCTCAGTGTAAGCTGTCCACCTTTTCAACACTTGAACTACTATGCCCCAATTATTATTCGCTAGCTGTGCTAAATTATTAGAAGGGTTACTCCGAGAAGAGCTGATTAGCTTAGGGGCTGAGCACGTCAAAGAAACCGTAGCCGGCGTGTATTTTCAGGGCGATATGGCTTTAGCCTATCGCGTTTGCTTATGGTCTCGATTGGCTAATCACGTGTTATTACAGCTCAGTCAATTTGAGGCCGACGATGATCATCAGCTATATCAAGCGGTGAGTCGTATCGATTGGTCGGAACATTTAGAGGCCAACAGTTCTTTTTGTATCCAAGTTTCCGGCCAGCACGCGAACATTCGACACCCTCATTTTATTGCGCAACGAACAAAAGACGCAATAGTCGATCAATTTCGCCAACGATGTGGGAATCGTCCTTCTGTTGTTACCACACAGCCGAATGTGTGTTTAAATCTCTATGTGGATAAAACACACTGCACGCTCAGCGTCGATTTATCCGGTGAAAGCTTGCATCGTCGCGGCTATCGATTGGAAGCAGGCAAAGCCCCTTTAAAAGAAACACTCGCGGCAGCCATTTTAATTCGTGCGGGTTGGCCACAACGCTTGCAGCAACCCTCCCCAGTTTTGTTCGATCCCATGTGTGGCACAGGCACTTTATTGGCGGAAGCGGCTCTAATGGCTTTTGATATTGCACCAGGCCTGTATCGCCATTATTTTGGTTTTCTCGGCTGGCAACAACATCGTCCAGCGATATGGAAGCAATTAAAACACGACGCAGAAGAACGTCGTGAAAAAGGATTAGCACGAAATGATGTGTTTATTGTCGGCGCCGATATTCATCCCCAGGCCATTCAAAAAAGTCGTGAGAATATTCAGCGCACACAATTAACAAAACGTATTCACCTGGAACGAGCGGATTGTACTGAAAGTCCCCCTTCTTTTCTTTTAAATCATGCTAAGGGCCTTATCATTTGTAATCCCCCGTATGGTGAACGGATGAAACTGGAAGAAGAAAAAACCTTATCCACGCTTTTTACAACCTGGGGTATGCAATTACACCAACAGTTTCAAGGGTGGGAATTAGCCCTTTTCTCAGGTGCTTCCCGAGAATCTTTAAAAGGGCTTCGTTTTCGCACTAAGCGTCACTATGCTTTGTTTAATGGAACGATACCGTGCCATTTGTATTTATTCGATTTATTGGATACTCCACAAGACTTACTCCGTAGGGACGAAACCCTGCTTCCCTCTCCCCCCGTAGGGGCAGAGCGTGCTCTGCCCAGAAGTGCAGCACAAGATTTGTTAAGGGATACGGGCAGAGCACGCTCTGCCCCTACAACAAGACAAGTGTATGAACACAAAATAAAAACGTTATTAGAAGAAGGATTAAGCGAGGGTGCTCAAATGTTCGCCAATCGCTTGCAAAAAAATATAAAACATTTACGCGCCTGGGTTAAACGAGACACTATTACATGTTATCGACTCTATGATGCCGATTTGCCCGAATATGCTGCTGCTATTGATGGGTATGAAGGAAAATGGCTGCACGTTCAAGAATACCAAGCCCCCAAAGAAATTGAAGCACACTTAATTAAACAGCGCTTAGTAGAAATGCTCGCCGTTTTACATTCAGAATTAAATATTCCTCACCATCAAATTTTTTTAAAAGTGCGACAACCTCAAAAGGGTTCAACGCAGTATGAAAAAATCGAAGAAACCAAAAAATTTTATACGGTTACCGAAGGCCCTGCCAAATTTCGTGTTAATTTTACGGATTATCTCGATACCGGTCTTTTCTTGGATCATCGCCTTGTCCGTCGCCACATGGCGGAAGCGTCTCAAGGAAAAACCTTCTTAAATTTATTTGCCTACACCAGCACGGCCAGCGTTCAAGCCGCTTTAGCCGGCGCTACTCACACCACTAGTATTGATTTATCCCACACCTATTTAGAATGGAGCGAAGAAAATTTTCGACTCAATCGTTTATCACTCGATGCTCATACGTTGGTTCAAGCGGATTGTTTGCAGTGGCTAAATAAAAATAATCGCTTATTTGACGTGATTTTTTTAAATCCCCCTACGTTTTCTAATTCAAAACGCATGGCCACCACGTGGGACGTGCAACGCGATCATGTAGCGTTGTTGCATCAAGCCATGAAGCATTTAAAATCCGACGGTATTCTTTATTTTTCCTGCAATTTGAAAAATTTTAAAATAAATAAAGAGGCATTGAAGGATTATCAACTCACGGATATAAGCCGAGCTACCTTGCCGAAAGATTTTATCCGGGCCGCCAATCGGCACCATGTATGGACATTGTGCCGGCGCAACAGCAGTCGGTGAGAAAGGAGCCTCTCTACAAAATTCCAAATCGTAGGGGCCGACCGTGGTCGGCCCATGCCCAATCTTAAACTCTGTACGCTGTATATTCCAAGGCCTTGTGCAGCGTTCTCGGGCCGACCACGGTCGGCCCCTACAATAAAGGATTGGGGAAGTTTGGTTATTCTGCTTGTGTAGGCAATTGATTCTGAGCAAACTCAGGATTTTTATGAAGCTCTAACTGAGCAATAAGATTTTTCGCTTTCGTTCGAAAATCCGACATATATTGCCCCGCTACCGGCGGCCCACCGGGTAATTGCACGGTCAAAGGATCTTGCACCACGCCATCTTTCCACACCGTTAAATGCAAATGCGGTCCGGTTGACCAACCGGTTGAACCCACATACCCAATTACCTGACCCTTTTTCACCACCGCTCCATTATGCAAATGCGGCGCAAAGCGCGACATATGCCCGTATAATGTTCGATAATGGGGACCGTATTGAATAATCGCTGCATTGCCATAGCCGCCATGGTTACCCATAAATCGAATACTGCCATCGCCCAGTGCATGAATCGGCGAACCCCACGGTGCTGCCAAATCCACACCCAAATGCGTGTGAATGCGATGCAGTACTGGGTCCATTCGATGATACGTAAATTTAGAGCTAATGCGCTTGTAATGAACGGGAAAACGATCCAATCCTATTTCCGTATTTTGTCCCTCTAAGGTATAAAAACCGGTGTGGCCTTTAGGATCTGTATATCGCACCACATGATAGGTTTTACCTTGGTGAACAAATTGCGCAGCGAGGATATCACCCGTTTTTACTTTTTTACCGTTCGCATAATAATTATCGTACAACACACTAAATGTATCACCGGGTTGTACAGCACGGGTAAAATTAATGCGAGAGGAAAATAATTGCGATAACTGTTGTATCACTTGAGCATTTAAGCCCGCGATACTAGCGGCGGCGGCTAATGAGTGATGAATTACGCCGGATTTAAATTCTTTCACATCGAGCAAAGGAATGTCTAAAATCCGAGCCACAAATTCGTCACCTTTTTTTTCAATCAATAACGTTTTTTCTTCGCTGAGCGGATATTTAATACTGTCTAATATTCGATCCGCGTTGATATGGAAAAATAATTTATCGCCCGGTGTAATTAATTGTAAGGT
The DNA here is from genome assembly GCA_035290065.1 of Coxiellaceae bacterium. Lineage (GTDB taxonomy): Bacteria > Pseudomonadota > Gammaproteobacteria > Coxiellales > Coxiellaceae > DATDVD01. Next base: position 3,604 of record DATDVD010000104.1, read on the forward strand.
GTTTTGAGCTCCTTGGGCGGACATCACCGCTTCTAAGGTCTGGTTAGGCAAATTAAGCGTATGAAAAATCCGGGATAAAGAGTCCCCACTTTGCACCTCAATCACTTGCCAACGATTGCTGGACGTAAGGGAAGAATTGTTCGATGTAGCCGACTGAGTGCTTAGCCACATCTCAGCTGCCACTACTCCCAACCCGAGTAAGCCCGCGAAGAAAGCGAGCTTAGGCGTTGATAATATTCCTAATTTTCCAATCCGTTCTTTCATAGACCGTATAGTATACGATAAGATTGGGCATTTCGCACCCCATTTTAATCTACCGGGGTAAGAGGATTCTCTCGAAGCCCTTGTTTTTGTTCAATTTTTATACAACCCTTCCTGTGCTTTATAAGAGATTGCTCGTTTGGCATTCTTCCTTTAAAGTAGCCCGCATGATGAAAGCCAGTGAAGCAATGAAAGAAATTCGACGAGGAGCCGTCGAGATCCTAGTCGCCCAGGAATTTGAGGAACGTCTAGCTTCCGGTCGGCCCTTACGCGTTAAATTAGGCTTAGACCCCACGGCCGCGGATATTCACTTAGGCCACACGGTGGTTTTAAATAAGTTGCGCCATTTCCAAGAGTGGGGCCACGAAGTCCTTTTTTTAATTGGCGATTTTACGGCGATGATTGGAGACCCCACCGGCCGAAATGTGACCAGACAGCCTCTTTCCCTGGACGCTATTAAAGCCAATGCCGAAACGTATCAAGCCCAAGCATTTAAAATTTTGGACCCGGCCAAAACCACGGTGATGTATAACTCTCAATGGATGAATAAAAAAACAGCCGCCGATATGATTCAATTGGCTTCTTTAAGTACGGTGGCGCGTATGTTAGAGCGCGATGATTTTTCTACTCGCTATACACAGCACCAACCCATTGCTATTCACGAATTTTTATACCCCATTTTGCAAGGCTATGATTCCGTAGAAATGCGTGCCGATGTAGAAATTGGAGGCACCGACCAAACCTTTAATTTATTAATGGGGCGCGAACTTCAAAAACACTTTGGCCAAACGCCTCAATGTATTTTGACGATGCCGCTGCTCGAAGGCACCGATGGCGTGCAAAAAATGTCAAAATCCTACGGCAACTACATTGGTATTAGCGAGCCTCCTCAAGAAATGTTTGGCAAGATCATGTCTATTTCAGATGAGCTGATGTGGCGCTATTATGAATTATTAAGTGCTCGCTCTCTGGCTGAAATTGAAACCCTTAAAGAGGCGGCAAAAGCAGGCGCTAACCCTCGCGACAATAAAATAAGCTTGGCAATGGAGATCATTGAGCGGTATCATAGCCGCGCTACTGCTGAAAAAGCCAAAACGGATTTTATAGAACGTTTTCAACAAGGCGCTCTACCAGACGATATAGAAGAAAAAATTCTAATCGTAAAGGAAGGCGCATTACCCATTGGTTATTTACTCAAGGAAGTAGGACTCGTTGACAGCACTTCCGATGCATTGCGCATGATTCAACAAGGCGCTGTCAAGATAGATGGAGCAAGGATAGACGATAGTAAGTTAACCCTATCCGTGGGTGAAACGCATGTTTATCAAGTCGGTAAACGTCGTTTTGCGCGCGTGACGATTAAAGCAGGTTAATGATGTTAGATCATGCTACATTGCTAGAGCACTATAAACCCGATCAACGGTTGCTTTCAACCGTGTCTTCTTTTCCATTATGTAAAGAAGATAATTCTTTATTTTCGTTCCGCTGGAACAATGAAAAAATTTGGGTCAAAGTGCATGCGAAAACCAAAACCGAGAAAGCACATTATTTCCAATTATTATTAGCCAAGCTTTTTGGCTTGCCCATGCTGCGTTCCATGGCGCATGCCTCTCGCTATCAGGAAGGCTCGGTAAGAGAAGCCAATCATTTATTACAATTAGCCGACTCCAATGTCAGTGTACCTCGCATTATTGCTGTTACCGAAAATTGGCTAGCCTTAAGCAGTGTAGGCGAAAATGTGGAAGGTTATATTTCACGCAAAAAAATGACGCCAGAGGCACGAAGTGAATTTTTATTAGCCAGTTTAAAATCGCTGTGTAAACTTCACCAAAACGGTGGTGCTCATGGGGGCCCTCAAATCCGCAATATTATGTTTAATGAATTTACCCAGCAATTTGCTTTCATTGATTTTGAAGAAGACCCTAAACAAGTCATGCCGTTAGCAGATGCGCAGGCACGGGACTTTTTATTGTTTTTGGCCTCTGTATTGATGTACGGACAAGCAGGTAGGAATTTATTACCCCGCTTAGTGGAATGTTACTACACAGAGGCGCCTCCGGAAGCTTGGAAAAGCCTATTAAAGGTATATAGGGTAGCTCGATGGCTGAATCACTGCTTAGGATGGGTCCTAAAACGCCTAGGCCGAGACATGCAACGAGGGCTTCAAATCCTTAACGCCGTACAAGAGATTGTAAGGAAATAAGGGGTTTTGGCCGAAAAAAACGCAGGTTGTCTTTCCACATAAAAAAAGTCATTTTGTGTGTTGACAAGCTTTCAATTCTGCGTAGAATCACTTTCCTCTCCTGGCAGCAGGAGACCGCTCTTTAACAATTCAGCTGAGATATATAAGACAATTTGTGTGGGTACTTGTGTAGATCGGTCTAATGACCAAATATAAATCGACACAAGACCTGTCAAGTCAATATACTTAAAAGTAATATTGGCCAGACAGATTCTTTAGTCGAAACCAGTTTTGTGGTGTCAAATAACCACATATCAGTTTCAATTGAAGAGTTTGATCCTGGCTCAGATTGAACGCTAGCGGCATGCCTAACACATGCAAGTCGAACGGCAGCACAGCTTGGGGTAACCCAAGTGGGTGGCGAGTGGCGGACGGGTGAGTAACGCGTAGGAATCTGCCTCATAGTGGGGGACAACCCGGGGAAACTCGGGCTAATACCGCATACGCCCGCTAAGTGCATAACTTGGCGGGGAAAGATTTATCGCCGTTGGAGGGGCCCGCGTCCGATTAGCTAGTTGGTGAGGTAACGGCTCACCAAGGCGACGATCG
>DATDVD010000105.1:0-8622 GCA_035290065.1 Coxiellaceae bacterium
CGGGCTCGCTTAACCGCTCCGCAATGGGTTCAATTGTTAAAATATGTATCAGAAGATCAACGCAGACTTGCGGTGGCGCAATTTACAGTAGAAGAATTAACCGCTTATTTTCAACCCTATCCGATGGCTTTTCCTCAATTGCTGGCTTTATTACCGCAAGCAATCTTGCCTCATTCGAAATGGAGTGTTTTTCTGGCAGAAAAACGTGACGCGCTAAAACCACGTGGAGCTGCAGCAATGGAAGCAGTTTTAGAAGCAGGCGCGGAAGTAGCACAAGCAGAAAGACCAGCACCCCGCGCAGATATTAACCAAAAACAAGTTCTATTGGCAGCTTTCTTAGGCCTCTATTCTCTGCAACGTAACAAAAGAGGCCGTCATCTATCCTGTTGGGGTAGCCTCTTTAGAGCTCCTCCAAAAGAAGTCAAAATGGCAGATGCTGCTTGGTTAGTAGGAGTTCTAGCTAGAACTACTGAGGTTGATCTGCAACTAGACGACGAAAAAGATATTGCTCGTCGTGTAGCAGTCCTAGGTCAAGGCCGTTTGGGGGCTTGCTTAAACCATGAAGGGTTTACTCCTGCAAACGTTACCACAGCCCTTCGCTGTTAATTTTCTTCAATTTTCAGTAAGATCGTGGGATGTCTGTCATTGAACTCGCCCAAGCTCTCATTCGTTGCCCTTCTGTAACCCCAGACGATGCAGGCTGCCAAGCTATTTTAGCGGATCGTTTACGCGCATTAGGATTTGATATCCAACGATTGATGTTTGGACAAACCTCAAATTTATGGGCGCGCAAAGGCAAAGAAGGCCCGCTGTTAATATTGGCTGGACATACAGATGTCGTACCCCCCGGGGAATTAACGCGCTGGCACTTTCCTCCGTTTGAAGCCGTGATAAAAAATCAAACACTCTATGGGCGCGGTGCGCAAGATATGAAAAGTAGTTTAGCCGCAATGGTTATTGCTGTAGAGCGCTATTTAAAAGAACACTCGCATTTTTCCGGTTCTATTGCGTTTTTAATTACGAGTGATGAAGAAGGTGACGGCTTGGATGGCACGCCGAAAGTAGTGGAATATTTACACACTCAAAACGTGCACATGGATTATGTGGTGGTGGGTGAAGCCACGTGTCAAAAACAATTAGGCGATACGATTAAAGTAGGTCGCCGAGGCTCTTTGCATGCGCAGATAACCTTTAAAGGAACGGGGGGGCATGTAGCCTACCCTACTCACGCTATTAACCCTATTCATGCGGCTTTAAGTGGTTTGCAAGCACTCTGTCAAACGGAGTGGGATCAAGGCAACGAATATTTTCCTCCTACTACTTTTCAAATTTCCAATATTCATGCGGGCACCGGTGCACCCAATGTTATTCCTACCGAATTAAAAGTAACGGCTAATTTTAGATTTTCGCCAGAATCGTCGGTGGAAAAAATAAAAAATAATGTTATGGCTTTGCTGGATCACGCAGGATGCGAATATACGATTGAGTGGCAAGTAGGGGCAGAAGCTTATTATTCGCCTCCTGGAAAATTAGCCTTATCCGTGCAAAAAGCGCTGCAAGAATGTTGCCATCTCACTCCTCACTTTAATACAGAAGGCGGCACATCGGATGGTCGCTGGCTTTCTCATTACTGTTCCGAGGTGATCGAATTTGGCCCTGTTAATGACACTATTCATAAACCGAATGAAAACATTCCGTTGAGGGACTTGGAGAAATTGGTGGAATGCTATGAGGTTATTCTAAAAGAGGTGTTAGGGAAAAATAAAAAATAGGCTGCCGAACTCCGTAACGCTGACGTCTTTTCTTTCTAGATTTTCATTTTCCTCACTACAGATGGTGGAGAGGGAGGGATTCGAACCCTCGGTACGTTTAAGCGTACATTCGCTTTCGAGGCGAGCCCTTTCAGCCACTCAGGCACCTCTCCGCATTATCAATAAATCAACCACTGCATTTTAAGTCCTCCTGACGCACTTGCCCGGCTTGCAGGGGCAGACCGTGGTCTGCCCGTGTCCAACATTAAACCTTGTGCTAATTTCCCGGGTCGATCACGATCGACCCCTACGTTATCGTATAGGGGCCTTCCTTGAGCAGGCGTAGTGTAATCATTTGAAAGGGAAGGCTCAATCTTTTCGAATACGCAAAATTAGGGTAATCTACACAGCCTTTTGGAGAGATGCCTGAGTGGCTGAAAGGGCTCGCCTGGAAAGTGAGTGTACGTTAATAGCGTACCGAGGGTTCGAATCCCTCTCTCTCCGCCAACATTTCCCTTATATAGAGCTGCGTAGGAGGCTATTGAGTCTTCTGCCCCAAACCATTACACTACCTCGGTGGCTACATAGGTGCCTCAACAGCGGTTGTAGTGTGAACCCCGCCAGGCCCGGAAGGGAGCAACGGCAGCAGTATTGACGCGTGTCTGAGTGTTGCTTGTGTAGTCACTTTTTATTCAAAGGAAGGCGATGACCTATTGTGTTCTTGCACGAAAATGGCGACCACGACAATTTGAAACGGTTATAGGCCAAGCTCTTACCACACAAGCACTACAAAATGCCCTCATTTCTCAACAGCTCCATCATGCCTATTTATTTACGGGTACGCATGGGACGGGTAAAACGACCTTAGCGCGTATATTAGCCAAGTGTTTAAATTGTGAAATGGGTATCACCCCTACTCCGTGTGGCCAATGTTCGGCGTGTATTGGCATTGATGAAGGCCGTTTTGTAGATTTATTAGAAGTAGATGCTGCCTCTAAAACCAAAGTAGAAGATACGCGAGAATTATTGGATAACGTGCCTTATGCACCCGCACAAGGGCGATTTAAAATTTATTTGATCGATGAAGTGCATATGCTATCCAACCATAGTTTTAATGCTCTGTTAAAAACACTGGAAGAACCGCCGCCACACGTGAAATTTTTATTGGCCACGACCGATCCAGAGCGCTTACCTGCTACTATTCTTTCCCGCTGTTTACAATTTCATTTAAATTTATTAACTCCCACTGCCATTGAAATGCATTTGGCCTCTATTTTAAAAGAAGAAAATAAAACAACCGATGCGGGTTCACTTTCATTAATTGCTGAAGCAGCAAACGGCAGTATGCGAGATGCGTTAAGTTTATTGGATCAAGCCATTGCACTGTGCCCCGGAGGATTAGAAGAAAATACCCTCACTCAAATGCTAGGAGCAGTCAAATGGGAAAATGTAGAGCCCCTGCTTATCGCCCTTCTTCAAAAAAATAATGAAACGCTAATGCATTTATTACAAAAGGTGAGTACGTGGGGGGTGCACTACGATCGTTTGTTGCAAAACGTATTAATGCGTTTACACGACATGGCATTATTACAAGTGGCGCCTACGCTGGCTTTACCGTATAAAAATAAGCTGTTGACGTTAACTCCCCTTGCCACTCCCGAGCAAATACATCGCTGTTATGAGATTGGATTAAAGGGCCAACGTTACTTATCGTATGCACCTTCCCCGCAGGTGGGATTCGAAATGATACTATTGAAAATGCTCCACGCCTTGGAGCCACTATCTCCTGAAAAACTGAGAGAAAACCCTCTCTCCTCTCAAAATCCTTTACTTTCTGCTCAAAAAACCTCATGGGTGCATTTGCTAGAGGAATTAAAATTGAGTGGGGCGGCTTATCTCTTAGCATCCAACTGTTCTATGGACACCTATAAAGAGGATGAATTACAGCTTATTTTACATCCTACCAAAAAACCTTTAATTCACGAAAATTATGTAGCTCGCATTCAAGCGGCTTTGAGTGAATACACGGGAAAACCGTGCCGAATTAAAATCGAACTAGGGATTTCCTTGGAAAAAACGCCGGAAGCCTTACGAGAAGAAGCGAAACACTCCCACCAAAAAGCGCTGACAGAAGCTTTACACCAACGGAAAAGTGTTCGGCAACTGAAAGAGACATTTGGAGCTAGCCTAATGGAAGAGACTGTGGTATCTAATAAAAACACTAATGGGGAGAATGAATGATGAGTGACAAACCTGAGAAAGACTTATTATCCGATATTAAAAACAGTATTATGGATATGCAATCCCATATGCAATCCACTTATTCTGATTTGGCCAACATTAAATTAACGGGCGAATCGCACGATAAACTCGTAAAAATTATTATGTCGGCCACGTATGCCTTTGAAGATATTGAAATTGATCCACGGGCATTGGACGATATAAAAGAATTTAAATGGCGTGTACGAGAAGCCTGGAAAGAATTAAGCGAAAAAATTCAGCAAACCACTCAAAATAAAACCTTAGAATTACTGCAAGGCATGCATATTCCAGACGAAATTAAAAATATTGGCCTGCCCGATGAGGATAAAAACCAATAGAGTGACGCATGCTAAGCCCTCTAACACGACAATTGATTGAAGCATTAACCTGTTTGCAAGGCATTGGGCCCAAATCGGCTCAACGATTGGCTTTTCAATTATTGGCGGATAAAAGCCGCTCCAAAGGCTTAGCGCTGAGTCAGGCATTATTAGCGGCTATGGAGCAGGTCGGTCACTGTACGCACTGTGGAATCTACACCGAGCAAACGGTTTGCGAATTGTGCGAGAATCCCAAACGAGATGCTCGCCTTCTGTGTGTGGTGGAAAGCCCGGCGGATGTGGCGGCTATCGAACAAACCAGTCACTATCAAGGGCGATATTATGTGCTTCAAGGACACCTTTCTCCTTTGGATGGAAAAGGGCCTGAGGAAATTGGCATTCCCTATTTGCTAGAGCGATTGCGGCAAGAACCGATTCAAGAAGTGATTCTGGCCACTAACTCTACGATGGAAGGGGAGGCAACAGCCCACTATATCGCCACCCATATGGATCGTACTCGAATTCGGTGCTCTCGAATCGCCCATGGAGTGCCCATCGGGGGCGAGCTGGAGTATTTGGACGGGGGAACCTTAGCCCATGCCCTTCACTCTCGAATCGTATTAGCAACCTAAAAGAGGTTAGAAATGTCTCTAAATATCATGAAATTGATGCAAAATGCCAAAAAAATGCAAGAAATATTTCAAGCGCAGCAAAAAGAGTTGGAGAGCTTAATGGTGCAGGGAGAAGCCGGTGGGGGAAGTGTAAAAGTGGAAATGAATGGGCGTTATCGCCCTAAAAAGCTGCACATCGATCCCGATATTCTTCGTGAATCCCCTGAAGTGGTAGAGGATCTTATTCTGGCAGCCTTCGCAGCTGCCACTGAGCAAGTTGAAAAAAGAACCCAAGAAAAAATGGCCTCTGCTACAAAAATGATGGACGGGGGTGATTTAAGTGATTGGCTAAATACTTAAGACTATTCTAATGTTGCAATGATATAATGCCTTTACTAAAGCCCTAAAAAGGTAAGATGTATGTCTCCTGGTGCGGTTGAAGCAAAAGGCATTGACAGGGAAGCTCGGCCAAGTCCTTATACCCATGCTCAGATGGAAGCGATGGCTCTTGAATTAGCGATCAGCCATTCCCCTGATCGTATGGCGGCTGCGGCTGGTAGAAAATCAGCCGCTCAATGGCTGGCAGAGGCTACGAGCAGTGCTTCAGGCGCTCCTATGGAAGCTCTGTTTAAAGCCTATGATCACTTATCACGCCGCCTAGCTCACCAAGAATATAATCGAGTGGGTGATGTACATTCTATGGATTTAGCGGTTCAAGTACCCGACGTAGCCGCGGCCGCCGAGCAAAAAACCCACGGTTTTAGACGCGATCAAACACCTCCCTCTCCTCGTCTATTAACAACACCTCGCGCCCGAGTAGAGGCCAGTGAGCGATCGGTGCATTTGATGCTGCAATGTTTGCCCGATGCGCATTTGGAATTACCCAGAACGGATCCTCGTATTACCGCTCAACGAATTGCTTTGCATAAAGTTTGGGCAGCACTATATGTGACTCATCAAGAAATTTCTAATCCTCTTCAGAAAAGAGAGGCCTGCGCATTGATTCAACAAGCTCTGGATCGGATCTTTGATGAATTGGATCATGTGACACTACCGGATGTTCGAGGAATTTCGCAGGCAATCGATACCGCATTGGCTAGAGGCGAGAAAACTCGTTCACTAGAGGCAAGGTTTAAAAGAAGTTTACAAGCGTATAAAGCTAAATTAAGAAGAATTGATGCAAAATTAAATGTGTTTTATAGCGTTCTCGAGCAACTTGTCCAGGAACAATGTGGCTTAAAAACGACCCGTCTTGCTGGGAAATATATTTTTGATGCCGAACGATTGATCGTGATGGAAGTATCGCGCGACATGTATGCAACAGTGACATATGTCCATGAAGAAAAAACTCCAGAGGTTAAGCCTGCCTTACCCGCAGAAGAGGATAAAGGAGCAGGAGCTGCAGCAGACGAAGCTAAACCCGAAGAGGAAAAATCCTTAAGATATTACAAAATCATACAAATTGCTGAACCTATTCAACGTTATTTGACAGAGAAACAAAAAAGAGAATTTATTCGGATACGAGGAGTAAGCAATTTACAGCGTCCTGACGATGACTTGCCTGATGATCATTGGTTTGTATGGGTCTGCCATCATCATCCTTTTTTAGCTCGGCAATTACAACGATTAATACCTCCTGAAGCTACGATAGAACATCCTCACCGTGGTAATTGGACCTCCCTCGAAGGAACAATACCCAGTACATTACGCTGCTTGCCTATTCTTTCTAACTCCCAACGCGATTGGTTTTTTATGATGGAAGTAAAGAAAACATCAGCAGGTACCTATCAAGTTGTTTATGAGGATACCGCCGAGGGAAGAAAACCTAGTATTCATATGTCTTCTGTGCATCATCGCTTTTCTTTACCACCCCCTATTGACTTAACAGATCCCCATATGGAAAGGGAACGTGTTCGGATAGCCATACTGAATGTTCATCAATTTCTTGAGTATTCACTCACTGAATTTATTAGAAATCATTTTGATATTTATTTTACAGGCTTACGCAGCGAAGCACTCGCCGCTCAAGCAGAACGAAACCCTACCCTTCTTAGAAAATTAACGCAGGCAGGTTTAAAAATTATTGAGGCTCCCGGTACAGATGGGCGGCCTAAAAAAGTCCTTATTTTTATCTCCACAGAAGGGCACCAAGGATTAAGTACTGAAGGAACTATTAAACAATTAGATACTCATACAAGAAGTTATTTAGCTCGATTCATTTATCAGCTCAAATATGGCTTAGAAGAAGAGGTAGCAGGAAATAAAGATGAAGCAACAGCGTTGCAATTACCCATTCCCGCTAACGCTCTGTTAACTCAAACTATTTTTGATCAAGTTAGAGATTTAAGAGATAACAATACCCGTTATTTTCAGGAATTGACAAGAGCCTACCATTCTATGGCTGAAGCGTATCCAGGCCTTCATCTATTCACTACCCAAACAGCTGTTAATGTCGGACGAATGTTGGATATTTCTCGACGTGTTAATCGCCCAGAAGATGATGACTATTATTTGAAACGAATTAGCTACTTATTAAGGAAAGGTAAATTAACGGACAATGTCCGGGAAATGCTCGAGGCCATTTACACCCAACTTTTAAAAATTCGAGATTCTGTTACAGACAAACATGGGGACAAACATTTATTACGCGCTGCCTATTATGCAGCATTTCAGCGAATCATGGAAACCGGCGTGACGTTGTGTAAAAGTGGTGTTAATCGAACAACCTTGGCGCATATTAAAGCTATCGGAGGGGTAGTCGACTATGGTATGCGTAAACGTTTTGTCGATTTTGGACAAGACGATATGGAACCTGAGGATGAAGAACGCGATATGAGAGAGCGTGAACAATTGGCTCGGATTGAACACGCTATAAGCCTTTATGGAGCACATGCCGCAGGCACCAATGCCTTCACCACCGGATATAGATCAGAGGATGCGTTGCCCACGGAAAATTTAAAAGCCGTTCGAGAGTACCGCTTAAAACCTCATATTGTTTTAAAACAAGCATTGTTTTATGAATTTTGGTTTCTATTGGTCTTGCATATTATTGTAGCAACACTGGATCTTACTCGCTCTTCTCTCGGCGTTTTCTTTTTTGGAGTAGGCACTGCAACATTATTTATATTAGGCACTCTATTCTATTATTTTTATAACAAATATCGTTATGGAAGCGGCTTGAAAATGAAAGCTTTATTCCGCGATTTATTATTGATGCCTATTGTAACCACCTGTCTTGTAGCTGCCGCCGCAGAATGGGCCCCTCAATTCTTAACATTCACTTTATTGGTCTTGATAGCCATTTCTTATTTGGGATTTGCAGGCTATATTGTCTATAAATATCACCGGTATCGTAGCGATCGTATTGACGATACAGCTATAAGAATGTCTCGAAAAAGACGAGCGTTAGCGGATGAACAAGCCGCTATCTTTTGTGTTAAAAAATACCATTATCAGTTCCTCAGTAAAAAACAAAAAGAGATATTGCAATTGGTGGCCGTAGGCCTGGTCTTTGGCTTTATTACAGTTTCTACTTTCTTCAGTCCCTTTGCTGTACCCATTACTTTCACCACCTTGATCATTGGATTAGGATTACAGCAATCGAGTTATCATACCTGGCTTAAACACGTAGGAACGGCTATTGCTGTAGTATCGGCGATTATTTTTATGCCTGCCGTATTG
>DATDVD010000106.1:0-10386 GCA_035290065.1 Coxiellaceae bacterium
CGGTCTCTACATTACCTACGACGATCGCGATCGAATTGAAGAAATTTTAGAGAATCGCACCAATCCGGAAGTCGATTTAGTGGTGGTGAGTGATGGAGAAGGCGTGTTGGGCATTGGAGACCAAGGCATAGGCGGTATGGAAATTCCTGTCGCTAAATTAATGGTCTATACCTTAGCCGGTGGCATCGACCCCAACCGTACTCTGCCTATTATGATTGATGCAGGCACGAACAACCAAGAATTATTAAAGGATCCTCTCTATGTAGGATGTCGCCACCCTCGGATTCACGGCGAAAAATATCGCGAATTAATTGAAAAATTCGTCACGGCTTTAAAGAAAAAAATGCCTCAAGTATTTTTACACTGGGAAGATTTTGGGAAAATTAATGCTTATGAAAATTTACAAACTTACCGCGATGTGATGTGTAGCTTCAATGATGATATTCAAGGCACGGGCGTGGTGGCCTTAGCCGCTCTTTTAGCGGCTTTAAAAAAATCTCATCAGCAATTAAAAGACCAACGCATTGTTATTCTGGGAGCCGGCTCCGCAGGTGTCGGCGTTGCCAACACCATTGCTGAGTATATGCGGCATCTCGGTATTTCAGACATCGATATCAAAAACTGTTTTTATTTGTTAGACAGTAAAGGATTAATGACGGATATTTCAACGCGTGCCTCTTCCTATCAACTATTTTATTTACGATCTCGAGAAGAAGCACGCGCTTGGGGATTTAAGGACACGGAAACCATTACGTTGTTAGATGTGGTGAGTCACGCAAAACCCACCGTACTGATTGGCGCCTCCACCGTGCAAGGGGCTTTTAATGAAAACGTTATCAAAACTATGGCCAAACACGTTAAGCATCCTATTATTTTTCCTCTGTCCAATCCTACTGATAAATCCGAAGCAAAGCCGGAAGACGTAGTGGAATGGACCCATAATCAAGCGTTGATTGCTACAGGCAGCCCTTTCCCTCCCGTCGTTTACCATCAACAACCGATCAACATTAGCCAATGCAATAATTATTTTGCATTTCCTGGCATTGGATTAGGCGTGATTGCCGCAAAAGCTAAACGAGTGACGAATAATATGTTATTAGCGGCATCAAAAGCATTAAGCGAGTTTGTACCGTCTGACTCTCCTCTTTTATTACCACTGACCGAGCAAGCCAATGCCGCCTCTCGTGAAATTGCGATGGCTGTGGTTAAAATGGCGATAGAAGAAGGCGTCGCTCGAGTGGAAAAAGATACGAATGTCGCCACCTTAGTCGACGCCCACCGTTGGAAGCCGCATTACCTGCCATACCGTCGAAATTAATGTTCGCGCGTATCTAAAAATGTAATCTTAGGCCACTGCTCTATCGTAAGCTCAAGATTAACGCGGCTAGGGGCCAAATACGTTAGTTGATCCGCAATATCAATTGCCAAATAACGGCGCATTTGACTTTTAAAATCGTCTAATATTTTTTTATCTTCGCATACCACCCATCGGGCTGCCACAATATTGACTTCTTCGTACACACAATTCACATTATATTCGTGCTGTAATCGATAAGCGACCACATCAAATTGCAACACACCCACTGCACCCACAATCAAATCATTATTGTTTAAGGGACGAAATAGTTGTGTTGCTCCTTCTTCGGATAATTGCATCAATCCTTTTAATAAGGCTTTTTGTTTCAAAGGATCTTTAAGGCGAACCCCTCGAAATAATTCAGGAGCAAAATTGGGAATGCCCGTAAATTTTAAAGCCTCTCCCTCTGTAAAAGTATCGCCAATTTGAATAGTTCCATGATTATGAAGGCCAATAATATCACCGGCATAGGCTTCTTCCGCATGTTCTCGTTCACCGGCCATAAAGGTTAACGCACTTTGAAATGTAACGTATTTGTGGATACGCACTTGATACGCTTTCATTCCTTTTTGATACGCTCCAGAAACAATTCTCAAAAAAGCAATTCGATCGCGGTGATTGGGATCCATGTTTGCTTGGATTTTAAACACAAAGCCAGTGAATTTATTTTCATTTGCCCTCACCTCGCGCGTGTCCGTTTGACGGGGTTGCGGAGAAGGTGCATCTTCTATAAAAGCATCCAATAATTCACGCACACCAAAATTATTGATCGCAGAGCCAAAGAAAACAGGGGTTTGCAGGCCTTGCAAATAAGCCTCTTTATCAAATCTATGGCTCGCGCCTTTTACTAATTCAATTTCTTCTTTTAATTCTTGCCATTGTCTGCCCAATAAAGTTTCTAATTCCGAATTATTTAAACCCTGAATACCCGTAAATTTTGTTTTTTCTGTGTTTTTTCCAGCATCGTATAAATAAATAGTGTCTTCTTCTAAATGATAGACGCCTTTAAAACGCTTGCCCGAACCAATAGGCCAGGTTACCGGTGCACATTGAATGGATAAAACTTGCTCGATTTCATCTAACAATTCAATAGGCTCTCGAGATTCACGATCCATTTTATTAATAAACGTCATAATCGGTGTGGTTCGTAATCGACAGACATCCATTAATTTAATGGTTCGAGGCTCCACACCTTTGGCCGCATCAATCACCATCAACGCTGAATCCACCGCCGTTAACGTACGATAAGTATCTTCAGTAAAATCGGCGTGGCCTGGTGTATCCAGCAAATTAATGACTTTATCCTGATAAATAAATTGCATGGCAGAGGTGGTGACAGAAATACCGCGTTCTTGTTCCAATTTCATCCAATCGGAAGTGGCGTGACGAGCTGCTTTTTTGCCTTTAATGGCGCCTGCTAATTGTATCGCACCGCCATACAATAACAATTTTTCGGTCAGCGTGGTTTTCCCCGCATCGGGGTGAGAAATAATAGCAAAGGTGCGTCGCTTGGCGACTTCTTGAAAAAATTCAACCATTAAGAGGCGTCCGCGACTCGTTCACTGGGGCCACGACAATAGGTTTCTCTTAAAAAGAGAACCACAACCACTGCAATCACTAAACAAATCGGCAACGTTGCCATCGCAATGCGAAAAGCAGCGGCTGAATAATAGGGAATTCCATCTACCATATGTCCATCCCAATGAGCGTCTAAGATTCCTCCAATAATAGGCTGAAAACAAGCACCCAATAATACGGAGGCCATATTAGTAAAGGCAATGGAAACGCCTGCAATTCGTCTAGGATGAAGTTCTCCTCCCACGGCATAAGAAATTGCAACACCCGTATTCGAAATACCATATAAAAATAAACAGGCAAATAATAAAACGATCGGCATCGCAGGCAAATATAAAACGAGAGACATAAATACCAAACTCAATAATGCCGAAATAATCATGAGCGGTTTACGTCGACCCATCCGATCCGAAACCCACCCCCACAACGGTGAACCCAACGCCCAGCCAATAAAAATAAAGCTAATGCCCGTTGCAGCTATTTGTTCTTGAAATCCATACGTGCGAACCAAATAGGATACTCCCCACAATTCTGCGAATGCCGCCGTGGGTGCATACAAAAGCCCTACAAAAATTGCATTAATCCACGTGTATTTGCTTTTGAGAATGGCATACAAACCATCTAAGAAACCCGCTTCGGTGCCTACTATGGGGGAACCGTGGTGATGATAACCTTCCACATTTTTATCGGACACAAAAATAAAAATCAATACACTTAAGGAAAGTAAAATAGAACCAATTAAAATCATCGTATAACGCCATCCGACATGCGCCACCACGACAGAAACAGGTCCTTCCCCTACTGCCGCTCCTAACATTCCTAAACCTTGCGTTAATCCTGCTAACAAACCTAATCGAGAAGGTTTAAACCAAAGCGTTGCTAATTTAAGGGCACCCACAAACGCAAAAGCGGCGCTAAAGCCCATCACAAAACGTGACATTTCCGCTACCCATAAACTTTCACTGACCGCAAACAATAAGCAACTTCCCCCGCACACTACTGCCGCAAACGTTAATAATTTATGGGGACCAAAATAATCCATTAATGTACCCACTGGCACTTGCATACCCACATAGGGATAATAGAAATAAGCGGATAAAGCGCCTAAACTTAATGCACCTACATTAAAGGTACGCATAAGATGAGGCACCATCACACTGGGCGCTACCCGGGCAAAATATTCGGCAAAAAAGAAGGCGGCCCCCAACCCCCAAATCAACCAAGGACGAAATTGTTTCCAGGTCATTGACATATTATTACACTTATAAATTGCATTTTAACGGCTAATTAGCCCGACGCATGAGCATAACACAAATAACACCAAAAAAAAGTGTCGGGATAATGGCTGCTAACAAAGGCGGGATCATCGCTGCTAAGCTTAACCGTCCAACCAATTGATTCAGAGTAAAAAAACCAAATCCTATTAATCCACCCAAAATTAATTTTCCCCAAATATTGACTCGTTGCAGCGAGCTAAACACGAAAGGAATGCCTAAACAAATCATCACTAACGCGGTTAAAGGTTGGTATAGCCGTTGCCAAAAGGTTAATTCAATATGAGAAGCATTAAGACCTAATTCATTTCGATAACGAAAACTCTGAAACAATCCCCACAATGACAACCGGTCATAATCATACGTATCAAGCCCTAATAAATCGGGCTTCACATTTAAGTGGGTTACCACATCTTGTTTCGTCTCTGAAACCACGCGATCTTTTTCAAAATGGGAAATTTTTACATCCATCAAATGCCAAAGACCTTCTTTCCACAGTCCTTCTTTAGCAAATAAAATTTGTGCAATACGACCATCGGACGTCACTTGATAACTCGTGAATCCTTCGAATTCGTGAGAGGATATTAATTGATCGATATGAATCATCATATTATTTTGTTTTAACCAAATGCCCTGAGCCGTGGAAGAATCCACCATCTCTCCTAGCGCTTGATTTTTTAACTGTTGGGCATAATTAGCCAACGAAGGAGCTATCATTTCTCCCACTACCATAATGACCAACACAAAAATGGCCATGGCTTTAGTCACCGTTTTCATTACATCCACTAATGAAAATCCTGTAGCACGAATAATAATCAGTTCATTCGTCATGGCCAAACGCCCAAGCCCCAATAAACTTCCCATTAAACAGGCCGTCGGAAATAATTCATAAATAACGGTGGGTAAATAAAACAGTACGTACAACAGCGCCTTACCAAACCCATAATTGCCGGCACCCATACTCGACATTTCTGTCACAAGGCCCACAAAAATTTCCACTGCCACTAAAATAGCTAACACTAACAAGGTCGCCAAAATAATAGATTTAATTAAATGCCGATCAATTAATGTCATGTTAATGCCCACCGACGATGCCACGTTACTTGGTAGTACATTAATCCTACCGCTAATAATCCCATTAATAAATGAACCCACCAAAGTCCCCAGGTAGCATTCAATTTCCCATCAAAAACCCAAGAATGACCGATAAACACCAAATCCATATAAATTAAATAAATTAATAAGGCCGGAAATAATTTACCAAAAGGACCTTGACGAGGGTGCAGGTAACTCAATGGCACGGCCAAAAGAGCTAATAACAGTAACGATAAAGGCATCGCCATACGCCATTGTAATTCGGACGCCGCTTGCGGATCCGCATAATGATCCCATAACTCCATCGTGCTCATAAATTTTACTTTATCTTTAGGCCGAGTTTCGGTAGAACGGGGAGAAGTGGTAATACCAAATTCCTGAAATTGAATCACTTGGTAATTAGATGTACGAGGGTCACCCGAATACCGATACCCCTTATTAAGCACTAAAAAATCCCCTTGATAGTCCGATTTTTCATTTTCTTCTAACGTTTGAGCCGTCACCACTTCCCATGTTTGAAGAGTATTGTCAGGCGAAAAATGAGGGCGTGCTAAAAAAATATATTTTAATCGATTATGTTTGGCTTTCTTTCCGGCATACACAATAATGCGCTGATCCCTATCAATCAGCTGAAAATGCCCCACAGGTACTTTATCCACCGCTAACGAAGCGGCCGCTTCATTTAATAACTGAATGCGATACCACTGCGTTTTAGGCTCCATCCAAAAAATAAGATAGGACTCCACTACCATCAGCACAATCGATAAAATACCGACCATACCCCACAACCGCCAAGGACTCATACCACAGGCGGACAGCACCGTCATTTCATTGTCGGCATACCAACGGCCTAATACCAATAAAATGCCTAAATATAAACCTAAGGGCAGTAAATAACCCAACAATAAAGGGACTTGAAGAGCCATCACCATCATCACCGTGTGCATGGTAATGGTTCCTGCTGCCGCCGAATGCAAATAGTGTACAAACTGATTGCTCAACATAATGGCCAACAAAACCATCACGATCACCAGACTGGTGGAAAGGACTTCCTTGTAAAGGTATCGAAAAATTATCACTGACAAATGCACCTGTTTATGGAAAAATGCGCCTCGTATAAAAGTAGAGAGTATAATGCAAAAGACCTACGACCCAAAAGAAATAGAATCAAAATGGGGCCCTTTGTGGGAAAAGGCAGGCTACTTTAAGCCAAGCCAGCACGGAAAGCCCTATTGTATCGTCTTACCACCCCCGAATGTCACCGGCACCCTTCATATGGGGCATGGATTTCAGCAAACCTTAATGGATGTCCTGATCCGCTACCACCGAATGCGCGGCTTTAATACTCTCTGGCAACCGGGTACGGATCATGCCGGTATTGCCACCCAAATGGTCGTAGAGCAACGGCTCGCGAAGGCAAGGCAAACCCGTCACGATTTAGGCCGAGAAGCCTTTTTAAAGGCCGTATGGGCGTGGAAAGAGTATTCCGGCTCCCATATCACCGAACAAATTCGCCGCCTAGGCGCCTCCATCGATTGGTCTCGAGAGCATTTTACGTATGATACCCGACCAGGCGAACCGGATGGGCCTTTAACTCGCGCCACTAAAGAAGCCTTTATCCGCCTGCATGACCAAGGCCTACTCTATCGCGGAAAACGCTTAGTGAATTGGGATCCTCAGCTTAATACGGCTATTTCTGATTTAGAGGTGGTGTCCGAAGAGAAACAAGGATCTCTATGGTATATCCGTTACCCTATCCTAGGTAGAAAAGAATACATTGTTATTGCCACTACTCGACCGGAAACATTATTGGGAGATACTGCAGTAGCTGTACATCCTGACGATTCTCGCTATCAAAAATTGATTGGAGAATATATTGAGTTGCCACTTTGCCACCGACATATTCCAATCATTGGGGACGAGCAGATAGATCCCTCTTTTGGCACAGGCTGCGTCAAAGTTACACCTGGCCATGATTTTAATGACTATGCTATCGGCGAACGTCATCAATTAGAAATCATTAGCATTTTTACGAAAGATGGTAAAATAAAGGATTCTGAATTAGATGATTTTGAAGCTGACGAAGCATTACAAGGCCCCTCTTCTATAAGTCAAATTCCTAGGAAATATCATGGAATGGACCGTTTTCAGGCACGTAAAGAAATTGTTAAAGATTTAACAGCTCTGGAATTAATAGAAAAAATTGAGCCACACACCTTATCCATACCCCACAGCAGTCGCTCCGGCGTGGTGATTGAACCGTTGCTGACGGACCAGTGGTTTATTCGCATGAAAAAGTTGGCTAAACCCGCGATCGAAGCTTGTCAAAACGGCCAACTCGAGTTAGTTCCTGATAATTGGACCACCACGTATTTACAATGGCTAGAAAATATTCAAGACTGGTGCATTAGTCGACAGCTGTGGTGGGGCCATCGCATTCCCGCGTTTTATGATCCCGATGGCAATTTATTCGTAGGACATGACGAAGCCGATGTGAGAAAACGCCACCATTTATCGAACGACATTATGCTTCGACAAGACGAAGATGTGTTAGACACGTGGTTTACGTCCGCTTTATGGCCTCTTGCCACACTCGGTTGGCCCGATAAAACCCTCGATTTAGAAACATTCTATCCTACTCAAGTATTAGTCACGGGATTTGATATTATTTTTTTCTGGGTGGCCCGCATGGTGATGATGGGACTTCACTTTGAGCACAAAATTCCTTTTCATCAAGTGTATATCACCGGCCTTATTCGCGACAGCCAAGGCCAAAAAATGTCGAAATCCAAAGGCAATGTGCTCGATCCCATTGATTTAATTGATGGCATTTCATTCGATACATTACTGCAAAAACGCACCGCTAATTTAATGCAACCCGACATGAAAACGAACATTACCCAGGCTACGCAAAAAGAATTTCCAAACGGCATTCCCGCCTTTGGAACCGATGCGCTTCGTTTTACGTTTTGCGCGCTAGCCAATACTGGCCGAAATATTAATTTCGATTTAAAACGCTGCGATGGCTATCGAAATTTCTGCAATAAATTATGGAACGCTGCCCGCTTTGTGTTAATGAAAGTAGAACATACCTCTATTGAGGTACAATCACCCCATCATCTTCCGGATCGTTGGATCATGACTATTTTGCAGCAATTAATTCAATCCATCCATAAAGATTTCAAAGCCTATCGTTTTGATCGTCTCGCACAATCCTTGTACGAGTTCGTATGGAATGAATATTGTGATTGGTACGTAGAATGCGCGAAAATTACATTGACCCCTTACATTTTAATTGACGTACTAGAAACAGTTCTTCGTTTACTCCACCCCTTTATGCCCTTTATCACAGAAGAAATTTGGCAAACCATTGCGCCTCTGGTTGGCAGGGGTGGCAAAACGATTATGCTAGCTCCTTATCCGGAAACAGAAGGTTTTTCCGATCCACAAACTATGGAAACGATGAACTGGTTAAAAGCACTGATTACCACTATTCGCACCATTCGCGCGGAAATGAACATCAAACCTTCTCAATTAGTGTCTTTAAAATTAATCAGCCATGAAACCATTGATCGAATTCGCGTCGAAGAAACACGGCTATATATTAAGAATTTAGCAAAAGTAGAGCATATTGAGTGGATAGACACTAACTCCGGATTAACCCATACCGCCACTGCTCGTGTAGACAGTTTAGAAATTCATATACCCCTCGAAGGATTAGTGAACCATCAAGCGGAAATTGAACGCCTCACTCGAAATATTGAAAAATTAACACTCGACAAAGAAAAATTAGAAATCAAATTGAATAATGTTCTCTTTACTGAAAAAGCGCCCGTGGCCGTGGTAGAAAAAGAGCGGTCTCGTTTACAGCAATTAAAAGAAGAAATTTCGCAATTAATGACACATCGCTCTCAACTGTCTTCGTAATTTCTACTTTCCGCCATGTCTGGGATTTCTTCCCCGCGAAGCAGCTAAGGGTAAAGGTGCTCTCCTTCCCATTACAGCTACGGTATGAGCTCTAACCGTCATCCCGCCACTCGGCAGGTAACTTAGACCAGGGGACAGAGCTCCTCCTCTTCGTCGGGGAGGAGGAAAACCACCGTCTAAAGTCATAGATGACGGCAAATCAAAAATTCCGACTGGAGTAGAAGATCCGGTCACAGCCGATCTTACAGAACTAGCGGTATGTACAGCCGCTGCCTTGCTCATCATATACTTTTCCTTAAGTTCATCGACCGTTTGACGAAAACTACGCACATCTTGACCACAATAAATAGCAGCAGCACAAATTCCACTCACCACCGCCAACGCAATATTAGACAATAAACTATGAACAAAGAAAAAACTTAAACCCCCGGTTCCCACAGCACCCATTAAACCTATCCAATTGCGCCATTCCGTTACTGTTTTAAAACCCACCCACCACGAATTGGAACCGTCTTTACGTAAAGGTTCTCCTAACCAATAACCGAGTTCTTTTAATCCTCTGAACATATTTCGAGTGTCTTGAAGTAGATAACACCCCATATAAGCCAACGCAAAAGGAATCGTAATACCAATCACGACATATAAATGGAAGGGAACGGAGGTAACCCCTAAAATGGAACGAATCCCATCAAAAGCACTCACCGATGTTCCAAAAGCCCCGCCTATACCGATCAGGATTCCCAATCCCATACATCCTCGGCCTAACCATTTCTGAACCCTACTGCTTTCTCTTTTCTCTAAATCCTCTAAAGCTCCCATATCCACCACAAAACGCAGATGATCTTCCACTTTTAAGCGTAAATATCCGTCTACTTCAACAACCTTGGGAAATCTACCCCCAGGAAAACCAAACGCCTTAAAGAGTTGGTTTAATCGCTGGCGTGTAGTAAATAAATCGGCTATTGGTAAAGAAGCTTGAAGAGTAGAATGCGCTTCTACGACGCCTTTCACGCTGGGATTTGAAATTCCCTCCGGCGTAGGCACTTTCTCTTGCCACTGATTGGTCCATTTTTCAGTGTTAGCGACACCTACTTTCAGCAATTCATTACGAAAACTCCTTTCTAGCTCTATTAAACGACCCATGAGCGTAATTAATGC
>DATDVD010000107.1:0-2662 GCA_035290065.1 Coxiellaceae bacterium
ATACCGATTACCAACCCTTAGCGGATGAAACACGAGGCGATATTTATCGTGCCGAGCATAATGAGCCTTTAGCTCACAAAGCGTATCAACAAGCGATGGAAGGTTATCAACGCCTTAACATTGACAATCCTCTTTTAAAAATGAAATTAGCCACATGAAACGCTGGGCCGTTATCATGAGCGCACTGGCTTTTATACAGGGAGCGAGGGCGCTCTCTTTACCTGCGCCGCTCCCCACCACGACTTCTGCTGTTTCTCTCGCTAATCCCGCAGCATTACCCGCACCACCCCTAACACAGGATTATGTGGGCCTTTCTCTACTCTGGCATCGCGCAGGACATTGGCACGCTGACAATGATTTAATTTTAACCCTCGCGATTCATCATCAGCATGTGTATTGGGCAGATCCATCCGGTCATGTCTATGCGTTTAAATTACAAAACGGTGAGAGCGAATGGACACGCGCTTGGAATGAACCGTTTTCCACCAGTATTGCAGCCACGGATTCACTGCTGATAGTAGGTGCCATGGGCCATTTGTTCGCATTTAATGCCTCCAACGGCCAATTACAATGGAAAAAATTATTATCCGGTGAAGTGCTGGGAAAACCTATCGTGCGGCATCACACCGTATTGGTAAAAACAGAAGATGACAGTGTATATGCCTTAAGCGAAAATAAAGGCCATTTATTGTGGGCACATCCCAGTAGCACACCGTCGACTAGTTTGCGCATTGGCAGTGCGCCAGCGGTGAACGATTCTCTAATGATTACGGGACGTTCCGAAGGCAGTGTTGTCGCGTTTGATGCAAAAGAGGGCGCATTGAAATGGTTTCAACCCATTGCCACTCCTCATGGGGAAGCATTAGAACGCGTGGTGTCGATTAATGCAACGCCGGTCATTCATCATAATCGCGTGTATGCCGTGGCCTATCAAGGCCCTTTGGTTGCTTTGGATATTTCTAATGGCCATGTAATGTGGCAATATTCGGTTTCAAGCTATACAGGCTTGTCCATCAATCAAAACGGCCTTTTCTTGTCGGATGACCAAGGGTATTTGTGGGGTTTTAATCCCGTAACCGGAAAAGTACTGTGGAAAAGCGAAAAATTCTCTAGCCAGCCGGTGAGCGCGCCCACCTTGTATCAGACGGTCTTATTTATTACCACCGCTCAAGGCCAGCTGCTCGAATTATCGCAAAAAACAGGCCAAGTGTTAGCTCGCCTTCAGGCCACTCACAGTGCTATGATAGCGCCCCCGCTGCTTAAGCAGCATCAGTTGTGTGTGGTTAGTCAAACAGGAGAAATCGCGTGTTACCGGTTGTGGCGTTAGTGGGTCGACCGAATGTCGGCAAATCCACCTTATTTAATACATTAACAGATTCTCAAGCAGCCTTGGTCATGGACCAACCCGGTGTCACGCGCGATCGTCAATACGGGGAAGCACGCTTTGAAAACACGCCGTATTTTGTCATCGACACCGGCGGTATTGAAGAAGATACCAATACCGCTATTCATCAATTGATGGATCAACAGGTGATGATGGCGGTGGAAGAAGCGGATCAAATTATTTTTATCGTCGACGCACGGCAAGGATTGCAAGCGGGTGATGAAGCCATTGCTAAACGGCTTCGTAAATATCACAGCAAAGTGACCGTTGCTATCAATAAGAGCGAAGGGTTGAATACCGAGATTATTGCGAGTGAATTTTATCGCCTAGGTTTTCCCGATGTTTTTGCTATTTCTGCTACTCGTGCGCGAGGGGTGCCTAAATTAATTAAATATGTGTTGGAACGTTGCCCGCCAAGCCTTGAAGAAACTCTCCCTGAAAAAGGATTACCCATTGCCATTATAGGCCGTCCCAATGTTGGCAAATCAACGTTAGTGAATGGCTTAGTGGGTGAAGAACGCATGGTGGTTTTTGATATGCCTGGTACAACGCGCGATGCGATTTTTGTGCCGTTTGATCGACAAGGCAGGCAGTATACATTAATTGATACCGCCGGTGTGCGTCGTCGTTCTAAAGTGGACGAAGGTTTAGAAAAATTTTCCGTGATTAAAACCCTTCGCGCCATTGAAAAAGCCCATGTGGTGATGGTGTTAATGGATGCCACCGAAGGTGTTACCGATCAAGATTTAAAAATTATGCACTTAGTATTAACGCGAGGCCGCGCCTTGGTTATTGCTATGAATAAATGGGATGGCTTGGATGATTATCAACACACACAAGTGTTAAAACAAATGGATCGTCGTTTAACGTTCGTGGATTTTAGTCGACGTTATTTTATTTCCGCTAAACATGGCACAGGTGTTGGAAAATTATTTCACGCTATTGAAGAAGCCAATCATGCCGCTACTCGAGAATTTTCTACCTCTGCATTAACAAAATGGCTACAAAAAACGGTTGAAACACACCAACCTCCGTTGGTGAGTAATCACCGCGTGAAATTAAGGATGGCCCATGTCGGTGGCCATTTCCCTCTCACCATCGTGATTCATGGAAAACGCGTAGAATCCTTACCCGGCTCCTATCAACGCTATTTGACCAACGACTTTCGCACCACGTATGATTTAATCGGCATTCCCATTCAACTGCGATTAAAAAACGATGATAATCCCTACCACCAAACGTAGGGGCAGACCGTGGTCTGCCCTTCTTTCTTCATGA
>DATDVD010000108.1:0-4800 GCA_035290065.1 Coxiellaceae bacterium
TTTCAATATTCAATTGGAGAGACGGATGGCCAAATTGCATTTTTATTATTCTGCCATGAATGCAGGAAAAAGCACGACATTGCTACAATCCAGCTACAACTATCGTGAACGGGGCATGGACACCTTGTTATTTACCCCTGATTTTGATGTACGATTTGGTACAAGCAAAATCGCCTCTCGCATTGGGTTAGAATGCGATGCCATCCCCTTTAATCGCACGTTTAATTTTTATCAATATGCAAAGCAAGCCGTGCAAACCAATCCCAATATTGCGTGTATTTTGATCGATGAAGCCCAATTTTTAACCAAACAACAGGTTCAAGAACTCTGTACTATTGTCGATGATTTAAGCAAACCGATTTTAGCCTACGGCTTGCGCTCTGATTTCCGCGGCGAACCGTTTGAAGGCAGCATTTATTTACTAACCTGGGCGGATCAATTAATCGAACTTAAAACCATTTGCCATTGTGGCCGAAAAGCCACCATGAACCTGCGTGTAGACGACCAAGGACGACCCGTTCGCGAAGGTGCACAAATCGAAATCGGTGGCAATGAACGCTATATTGCCGTGTGTCGACGACACTTAAGCTAAGAGGAATGGCATTTATCCTACATGAGTTGTTCCCCTTTCGAAGACCGGATATACTCCCTTCATCACGTGAAAGAAGGATCCCCCTATGGCCTCTAACCCGGTAAACGTTCGACCCTCCAATATTTATATTCATCATTCTAATGGGCTAAAAGGCTGGTTAGTGTGCATGACGGGTTCGTTATTTTTCTTTTATGAATTTATGCAGCTGAATATGTTTAATGCCTTGGATCCGGCGTTAATGGAAGCCTTCAACGTTTCCGGCAGTGAACTAAGCCATTTGTGGACATACTACATTTATGCAAACGTACTGTTTTTATTTGTAGCCGGTTTGATTTTAGATCGCTTTTCCACGCGCTGGATTATTGCCAGTGCTTTGATGTTAAGCGTTTTATGTACATTTTTCTTTGCGATGAGCACCGAACTGTGGCAAGCCGAAGTGTGTCGATTTGTCACGGGCATTGGCGGCGCTTTTTGTCTTTTAAGTAACGTGCGCTTAGCGTCGCGTTGGTTTCCACCCGAACGCATGGCACTGGTCGTAGCCGTGATTGTCACTTTTGCCATGACCGGTGGTGTCACGGCTCAAATTGTGCTGACCCCTTTAACCGATATGTTAGGTTGGCGCGAAACCTTATTAATCGATGCCGGCGTTGGATTAGGCATGTTGCTTTTAATCATTTTTTTTGTACGCGATTATCCGGAAGGTTATGAAAAAGAATTTGAAGCGCATACTGCTGAGCGTGAAGGCATTACCCTCTTGCACGCGATAAGGCATGTTCTCGCGAATACACAAAATTGGTTGGGCGGCCTTTACACCTCTCTGATTAATTTGCCCATTTTTATTTTAGGCGCCATGTGGGGTGCCTTGTATTTGGTGCAAATTCGACATCTCTCTCGTACGGATTCCGCCGAAGTGGCTTCGATGATTTTCTGGGGAACAATTGTCGGGTCGCTTTTCTTAGGTTGGTTGTCGGATTTTATTCGTCGACGAAAAATTTTAATGATTTGGGGCGCTATTTTTTCCTTAGTGCTTATTTTTACATTAATGTACGCACCCAATTTATCCTTGTATACGCTAATGGCAATTTTCTTCGGATTAGGGTTTACCACCAGTACACAAATTATTTCCTATCCCTTGATTGCTGAAAGTAATCCCCTCAGTTTAACAGGCACCGCGGAAGGATTGGCTTCCACATTAATTATGGCGGGTGGGTTTGTGCAATTGTTGGCGGGATATTTAATTGAATTGCACTGGTCTCACAAAACGATTCATCATATCTCTGTTTATAGCCAAAACGATTATCAACTGGCCATGTGGATTATGCCGATTGGTTTTATCGGCAGTTTAATCGCCGCCTTAGTGGTAAAAGAAACTTATTGCAGGCCCTTTGAAGAAAGACCGACCTAAAGGATATGGCATGCCAAGCCCAATTATTGCGCATCATCCCTCAGAATTAACCCCGGATAGACATTCAGAACAACTACCCTCTACTTTTCAGGGGTGGTGGGTAGTAATAATCGCTTCTCTGTTTTTTTTCTACGAATTTATCCAGATGAATATGTTCAATGCCATTAGCCAAGAGTTAATGACGGCTTTTTCTGTCAATGCCAGCGAATTGGGGATTCTTTCTTCTTTTTATTTTATGGCCAATGTCATTTTTTTATTTCCTGCAGGCTTTTTATTGGATCGATTCTCAACCAAATGGATTATTTTAATCACGCTCGCCATCTGCATGGCAGGTATTTTTTTACTGTCCTTCGCCCATTCGTTTTGGATAGCCGTTATTGCACGATTTTTATCCGGCATTGGCAGTGCATTTTGTTTCTTAAGTGTTATTCGTTTATCCTCGCGTTGGTTTCCACCGCACCGAATGGCTTTAATGACAGGGGTTATCATTACCATTGCCATGTTAGGAGGGGTTGTCGCACAAACACCGATGACGTTATTGACACAAGCCATCGAGTGGCGGCAAGCATTGGTGTGGGACGCCGCCTTGGGCGTGGTGATTTGGATCATTATTTTTCTGTTTGTGCAGGATTATCCCGAAGGAGAAGCGCACTATCACGACGCCGAAGTGCAATCCCTCGAATCCATCGGCTACTGGAAAAGTTTAGGTTTAGCATTTTTACAATTCAAAAATTGGTTAGCCGGTATTTATACGTCGTTAGTCAATTTACCCCTGTCTTTATTGGGTGGCTTATGGGGTATGCTGTATTTAACCGATGCGCACGGCTTAGATAAAATCCGTGCATCGGAAATCACCTCCATGTTATTTATAGGCATGTTAATAGGATCACCTTTAGTCGGATGGATTTCTGATCATTTTCGATTACGAAAATTACCGATGTTGTTGGGTGCATTAGCCTTACTATTTGTAATGATATGGGTGATTTATAATCACGTGGCTTCTTATCCCCTCTTGTGGTTGTCGTTTTTATTGATCGGATTATTATCCAGCACTCAAATTATCAGCTATCCGTATGTGGCGGAATCCTCTCCGCGTATGATTACTGCCATGTCGGTGAGCACGGTGAATATCACTACCCAAGCAGGCCAAGGGTTATTTCAACCGCTGTTTGGTTTTTTAATCGATTGGCATACCCACGATGTTCATCATGGCGCCGTTATTTACAGCGCCAGCGATTTTCATTGGGCCATGTGGTTATTTCCAATCGGCCTGATTGTTGCATTAATGGCTGCCTTTGCATTACACGAAACACATTGTCAACAAATAGAATAACGAAACCTACACCATGATGACAAAACGCCGCTATTTTATCGTTGGATTTTTATTTTGCCTGCTAGCGTTGGCCGGTGGGTTTTATTTAGAGCATGTGTTTAATTTTGTTCCGTGCGCACTGTGTGTCTTACAGCGGGTGTGTTTAATCGTAGTAGCTCTGGTGTTTTTAAGCGGAAGTTTTCGTGCACCTAACCAATCTTCCTTTCTTCCCCTAACAGCATGGGTATTCTCATTAGCCGGAGGATTATTGGCCCTACGACAAGTGTGGTTAGAACACCATTTGTCGGGTGTGAATGAAGGGGCTTGTTTACCCGGCATGACGTTTCTCTTTAAAACACTGCCTTTCCATAAAGCGCTGTGGGAGGCGGTGAAAGGTTCCAATGAATGCGCACAAATTCACGGCACTTTATTCGGTCTTACGCTGCCTACCTGGTCATTAGGTGCCTTTATCCTTTTATTGCTACTGAGCTTACGATTACTTTCCCGTAGTCTGGATTGAGCGAAAGCGAAAATCCAGGATGATTTTTTATATAGCCTGGATTTTCGCTTTCGCTCAATCCAGACTACACAATATTCACTCCTCGCTCTTTATTCTTTTCTTCCGCACCAACTGCCTAACAAACCCTTCCGTATTTAACATCAACTCCCCGTTCAACAGTTTCATTTCGGCGATAAGGTCATTGAGCACATTGAGATAATTCGCAATATCTCGATCCACCTGCTCGTAAATACTATCCGTGAGAGAAAACCGCGCTAACGATTCTGCTTTTTCAATACAATCCGTCAGGGCATCGTATAATTCAAAAGGCGATACTCTTTCCTTAATTTCGTAAATTAAACCGGTCATGGGGAAATCCTCTTGGCTTGATGGGTTCTGCGAAAAGCGTGCCGCACCGCTCGCTCGACACAATCAATTTCTAATTGAGTGGGGTTTAAAATTCCTAATTCTTCTAAGATACAAATGGCCAAATAGTTAAAACACTGGGAACGTGACATACTGATCCTCCGCAGGCTACCCGCCTGCTTCATTCCTGAGAATAGCCTACCAGTATTTGATAAATTATCAAGTATAAATTGATAAATTAATATAATCTCATCATTAATTACTTTAACATGTTGTTTTTATAGGAACTTTATTTGATGAATCTCATCAAAATTCAGCGTAAGATAAGGAAATTTATCCATTCAGGGGCGTTATGTCCGAGGAAGTACGCGATGGGGCCGGTCGCGCTCAACGGCTTAAAAAATTACGGGAGCTGACAGGGCTTTCCCGGGCCGCGCTGGAGCGAAAACATGGCTTTAGTGCCGCCACTCTGCGTTCTTGGGAAGACAATCTCGCCGGTGGTTTAACCGATAGCGGTGCTCGTCGAGTGGCCTTAATTTTTCAGCGCGAGCATATTCTGTTTAGCATCGATTGGTTATTAACCGGTAACGGCGTAGAGCCCAAACGGGCCAGTGATGTCACCCAAG
>DATDVD010000109.1:0-14274 GCA_035290065.1 Coxiellaceae bacterium
ACATCAATTGGGTGTTACCGCCTGTAGCCACGGTGTTGATAGTGACCACCCGCTCATGACACAAGCGTGCTAAGAAATGGGGGCCGCCGGCTTTAGGGCCGGTACCGGATAATCCTTCCCCCCCAAACGGCTGTACACCCACTACGGCTCCAATGGTCGTACGGTTCACATAAATATTGCCTGCATGAATTTGGCTTTGAATCGCTTGCACTCGTTCACTAATTCGCGTTTGCAATCCAAACGTTAATCCATATCCCGTATGATTAATCGATTCAATCACGCGATCTAAATGTTCCCGTTTAAAACGAATCACATGCAAAATAGGGCCGAACACTTCTTGTTTTAATATATCAATCGACGGAATTTCATAGGCGCAGGGTTCAAAATAACATCCTTGAGGCGCTAATACATTGTGAGAAATTTGCCCAATCAACTGGCCTTTTTGATCCATCTCATTCACATGGGCTTTCAATCCTTGCAGCGCTTCTTCTTTAATTACAGGCCCAATATCGGTGGATAATAAACCCGGATCTCCCACCACTAATTCTTTCATCGCGCCTCGCAACATTTCAATAGTTCGATCTGCAATATCGTCTTGCAAAAATAAAACACGAAGAGCGGAACATCGTTGCCCACACGAACCAAACGCGGATTGCATAGCATCGCGTACCACTTGCTCTGCCAATGTGGTTGAATCCACAATCATGGCGTTTTGCCCACCGGTTTCAGCAATAAAGGGTACAATCGGTCCTTCTCGTTTAGCGAGCGTCTGATTAATGCTGCGTGCGGTATCCGTACCACCGGTGAATAACACACCGCTGATGCGTAAATCCGCCGTACATTTCGCGCCAATAACAGAGCCTTTTCCCGGTAATACATGCAATACTTCTTTTGGAATGCCTGCTTCATGCATCAGTTCTACCACACGACACCCAATTAAAGAGGTGGGTTCGGCCGGTTTTGCAATCACACAATTGCCCGTGACTAATGCACTGACAATTTGACCGGTAAAAATAGCCACGGGAAAATTCCAGGGACTGATGCACAGAAACGTACCGCGGCCATGCATGTGCAATTCATTGGTTTCACCGGTGTAGCCGGCGAGTGGATGCGGCTGTAATTGTTCACGGGCTAGTTGTGCGTAATAGCGGCAAAAATCGACGGCTTCACGCACTTCGGATAATGCATCCGGAATCGTACGACCGGCTTCTCGAACAATCAGTGACATTAATTCAGCGTGATGTTTTTCTAACAACTCACCGATTTTTTCTAAATAGGAAGCCCGTTCTTCCACCGGTCGCGCATCCCATTCGAGATAAGCATTTTTAGCTTTTTCTAAAGCCACTTCCACCTCTTCGAGGGTAGAAAAGAGGGCTTCTCCCACCTGTTCGTTGTGGCAACGCGGCGCATAAATTTTAATAGCATTTCCTTTTGCTTTTCCAGTACTCGGGGCTGCTTTATAGAGTTTTTTCTCAAACGCATCCATCGCTTTTTTCAGCGCTCCCACTGTTAATTCATTGGTTAGATCTAATCCGTGAGAATTTTTTCGCCCACTCGGATAAATATTTTCAGGCAGAGGAATTTGAGGATGGGGAATAGACGTATAACGTTCTACGACCATCACTGGATCTTGAATGAGCTCATCGACATCCACGTCTTCATTAATAATACGATTTACAAAAGACGTATTCGCGCCATTTTCCAATAAACGCCGAACTAAATACGGCAATAAATCTTTATGATTGCCCACCGGTGCATACACACGTGCAGGAATACTAAAATGCTCACTTCCTACAATGTGGTCATACAACGGTGCACCCATGCCTTGTAAGCATTGGAATTCAAAATCGTTGCGACCTTTCATAATTTCCATAATGGTCGCCACGGTTTGAGCGTTATGCGTGGCAAATTGCGGATAAATCAGAGAGCCTGCTTCAGCCAATTGTTTCGCGCAAGCAATATAAGAGATATCGGTGGAAGCTTTTCGAGTATAAACGGCATAACTTTCTAATCCACGTACTTGAGCGTCCTTGATGTCGGTATCCCAATACGCGCCTTTTACCAAACGAATCATCATTTTTTTGTTAGCACGTTTGGCTATATCGATAAGAAACGCTAATACATAAGGACAGCGTTTTTGATACGCTTGCACGGCCAATCCAAATCCTTCCCATCCTTCTAACGAAGCATCGGAAAATACCGTTTCAATAATGTCCAACGATAATTCCAGCCGATCCATTTCCTCAGCATCCACTGTTAAATTAATATTGGCCGCTTTGGCTTGTTGACAGAGGGTTAATAAACGAGCGGCTAAAGCAGGTACGCATGTTTCGCGGTGAGAGACTTCGTAGCGAGGATGAAGAGCGGATAATTTAATTGAAATGCCAGCGCTATCATATAAAGTAGAACGTGTCGCCGTAGCAATCACGGCAATCGCTTTCTCATAGGCCTTAAAATAACGATCCGCATCCGCTTGCGTGTAAGCGGCTTCGCCCAACATATCGTAGGAAAAACGATAACCTTTTTCTTCTTTCACTTTGGCCCGTTGAATGGCTTCTTCAATCGTTTCACCCATCACAAATTGTTGCCCTAAAATTTTCATGGCTTGATCAATAGTTGTGCGAATAATGGGTTGAGTGGATTTGGAAAACCACCCCTTTAACGTACGCCAGAGCGTATTGGAAGGGCGTTCCAATAATTCGCCGGTAAGCATCAGCCCCCAGGTAGAGGCATTCACGAATAGCGAATGACTTTTGCCTAAATGACGATCCCACTCGGCTGATGTTAATTTATCCCGAATAAGCTCGTCTTTGGTTTGGCTATCTGGGATTCGCAATAAGGCTTCTGCTAAACACATTAGAGCCACACCTTCTTGCGTAGAGAGATCGTATTGATCCATAAACGCGTCCATCCCCCCCTGGTTTTTCCGGGATTGTCGAACGGCCAATACTAATTTTTTAGCTGTTTGACGAATCCGTTGGCTGGCATCCGGTGAAAAGCGTGCTTCTTCCAATAAAGGCTGTAAGCAAGTCGCTTCATCGGCACGAAAATGTTCGGTAATAGCACGTCTTAAGTGAGAGCGGTGAAGAGGGGGGTGATCGTAGATCATGCGCGTTATTTCTCCTGTTAATAGGATCAATTATATACTGATTGGCTTTGAAAATGCGAATGCGTGATTGTTTGTAGGGCAGGATACTCAGCCCCGCCTACGGAGGGTTCTTAAGGTTTTTTTAAGGTAATAGATGTAAAATATCGGTTAGGTAATAAGAAACTAACAAGAGGTTTATTATGGCAAGAGGTTTGTTTGGGTATTGTTTTGGTGGTAGGCCTGGAAGAGGTCAGGCGGCACAAACTACCGGTGCTGCTGCTAGTGCAGCGGGCGCTGGAGCAGAAGCTATACACGAAATACCTGCTGTCATTTCCCGAGCTATCCATCGGCAGAATGAAAAAGATCGTTCTCGGTTGGAAAACTTATTTCGTGATTTAGAACGTCGAGCCGATCGATACGGTCAGGGATATATTGAGAGGGTTCTTTCCTCCAAACCCGAGCAGAAACGCTTTGAAGAAATTCTTGGTCGTCTCTTGCAAAGAGATAATGGATGGGAAACAGTTAAAAGCTTTTTCTTATCAGGCAGGCATAAAATGACACGAAGGCAATTTGGGGTGATCAAGCAATTGGCTCACTTCGTTGTGAAAAACACCGAGGCTGGAATCGGTAAAAAATATCTTTCCCCGGAGAAATTTATAGCGTTTCTGCAAGAAATGGCAGGCAAAAGATTTAAGGTGCCTGGATTCCTAATAGGGGTTGCCGCAGAGGCAGGTAATACTCCTTATGTGGAATACCTCTGTCAAACACATCACTCAGACCTTCGCCTTGATGATTTCGGATTTGCGCCAACGGTATTGGGCAGGGTCATCCAATGTGCTCCTCTATGGCGCGTACAAGAAATAACAAAGGAATTATTAAAAGCAGGTGCTGATCCAAGTGCAGGTTATCCTTTTCATGCTCCTCTATATCTATTAGCTTCTCAATATTGCCAGACTTCGGGAAGTGAGCATGACTATTATGTGTATTTTGACATAGCCTCCCTCTTAATTAAGAGTGGGGCTGATGTAGAAGCGGCCCGCCTTTTAGCAGAGCGAGCAGGTGAGACAGCCATGGCCGCCATTATTACTGCGTGGAAGGAACGTTACGACCAGGATCTTGCATTTACAGGTAGAGGACCTGCTGAACCTGCTGCCACTTCTGTGGGCGCAGGCACAGGGTTAAGAATTAGATAATTTATTTCAAGGCAGATTGTAGCGCGGGTCGTGGATGAGGATTCATAGTGGTCCTTATTCGCGCACCCGGCATATTCTTTTTCATGTTTAACCTATTTCTAATTTTGGGGATACTTTTTTCCTCTCCTCCTATTTTCCAATATTTTCGTCAAGTCTTTTCTCTGATAAAGGCTACTTGGTTTTAAGAAGAAGGACCGGGCTGTGCAGATCTTGCACCTTCACCTTTATGAGCACTCGCATCTATAGCTGCTGCTGCCCCCGGGGCCTGCGCCAGCACAGGTGCTGGCGCAGGCACACCTGCACCTCTTGCAGCTACAGTTGCACTGCTTGGTGTTCTTCTAGATGCTAGAAGTGTAGGAGGTGCAGTGACTATAGACACGGCTATTCGTACACCTGGTTCATCCTTTTTCTTATTTAATACTGCTCTGATCCGTGTGATACTGTCTCCCTCTCCCATGTTTTCTAAGAGTTTTACCAGCCCTTCCGTCATCCTGCTTGCTGCCATTTGTTCTGTCAAAGCGAGGGCACGGCTAGCAGTAATGTATAAACCTCTATATAATTTCGGTTTCCGAGCAGCGTCAATATAATAAAGATCCAAAGAGGGCTTGCTACTAGGAGAAGTGGTAAGTCTTAGCTCCCATTGTTTGCTATCGGGTATAATGATTAACAGAAGCCAACTTTCTTCGGGTGAAGAGGCTAACGACCCTGGGTTTTCTGTAGATTTGGCTTCTTGCATGATAATTACCTTCCTCTCTAGTTAATTAATAAAATTAATACTCCGCTTTGCCATGCGTTTCTTTAATTAACGCAAAGCTGGTTAAAAGACCTAGGGCGTTGCAGATAGGAATGACGGAAAGACCAATGCGAAAATGGGTAAGATCATAGGACTTCACACCACTGACAATATTGCCTGTCCATAAACTATCCATAATGAAACCTACGAGGGGTAGTAATAACAAGCCTCCCAATAACGTGGCCATATTATTAAAGCCCACGCCGGATCCCTGGCATCGAGGAGGATTAAGGTCGTGAATCAATCCAAACGTCACCGTCATGGCAGAAGCAGAGGCTCCATATACAAATAACACTACAAATAAAAGGGCATACGGGAGATGAAAATAAAGTAATAAAATAGAAGAGACCACGGCCATCGCACTTCCAAATAATAAAGGCGTTCGGCGTGAGTTAATATGAGCGGACCACCACCCATGAAAAGGCCCGCCAATCATAATGCCTACCCAAATCACAGAGGTCCATGTCGCGGCTGTAACCGCGTTGATCGCATAGGCAGCTTGTAAATGAGCGACGCCCCAAAATTCTGCGTAGATAGAAACGGGTCCCCACAAGCTAAATGCCAATAAGGCGGCACACCAATTTTGAGGTTTTTTCAATACTTCTTTTAAAGCATTCCGCATTTTGTGATGGGGTTCGTATTCGA
Source organism: Coxiellaceae bacterium (assembly GCA_035290065.1). Lineage (GTDB taxonomy): Bacteria > Pseudomonadota > Gammaproteobacteria > Coxiellales > Coxiellaceae > DATDVD01. The sequence continues at coordinate 5,720 of DATDVD010000109.1, forward strand.
TATGAAAATTGGGCGGTGCATTGCGAATCACTAACCAAAATAAAATAGCTAATACAAAACCCAGCACATTAATAATATGAAGCCCTTCTTGCCATCCAAAGCGCTGGACCAGGAGAGCAATAGGCCGCTCTCCCACAATGGCTCCAATACAGCCTAGCACTTGTACAAAGCCCGCCGTCATGGCGAAATACCGGCTAGTTAACCAGCGTGCGGCGAGAACTAAAGCGCCCACGTAAGCAAAAGATGCCGTGAATCCAATGAGAAAACGAGCGACTCCCGCCACATAAACATTATGCGTAGAGGCAAATGCCACGGCGGCGCACGCACAGACAAAAACGCTCAAGGCCATTAAGTGTCGAGCATTAAACCGATCCAACAGCATACCGACGGGAATTTGCATGGGCGCATAGCCCCAATAAAATAAAGAGGCCAAGATGCCTAAGCCGGAGGCTCCAATGTGGAATTCACGCATTAATTCCGTGGTCATGATTTGAGGAGCTACGCGCAGGCCATATTCGAAAAAATAGAAAAGCGAAGCCACAATGACAATGGCGTAAGGCTGAATTTTGGTGTAAGCGTGTTTAGACATACTGGCCATTCTAAAATCAATTTTTTCATTATACGCGATGCATACGAATTGGGTAGCTATAATCTAAAGCTTTTTGGTATACTTCGGCGCACTTGAGGTAAGCCCATGAACGAACTAAGAATTGTTAACCTTTCTGCTTATAAATTTATTGCTCTTTCAGAAGCCGATCTTCCCCTATGGCGTGAAAAATTGTTGGGAGAGGCCAATACTCTTTCTTTGAAAGGTACCGTATTGATCAGTACGGAAGGTATCAATGTATTTGTAGCAGGGCCTCGGGAATCCGTCGATGCGTTTAAACAGTATTTAGACTCCATCGAGCTTTTTGCCGAACTGCCTTATAAAGAAAGCTTGTCTCACGACCGTCCGTTTACGCGCATGTTGGTTCGTATTAAAAAAGAAATTATTCCGATGAGTATTGATTCCGTGAAGCCGGGTGAAAAAACAGCCCACCATTTGGATCCACGCGAATTCAAACAATGGTATGAAGAAGGGAAAGACATGATCGTATTGGACACTCGAAACGATTATGAGATTCGGTTAGGCACGTTTGATCAAGCGATTCATTTAAATATTAAAAATTTCCGTGAATTTCCCGAAGCCTTAAATCAATTGCCGGAAGCTTTCAAAGAAAAACCCGTGGTTACGTTTTGCACCGGCGGTATTCGGTGTGAAAAAGCGGCAGAATTAATGGCGCAAAACGGTTTCAAGGAAGTGTATCAATTAGACGGTGGTATTTTGAAATATTTTGAAGAGTGTGGGGATCATCACTATCACGGCGAATGTTTTGTGTTTGATAAGCGGGTAGCAGTGGATGCGTCGTTAAAGGAGACTCATACGGTTCAATGTTATGCGTGCCGCTCACCGATTACCGTTGAAGAACAAACGTCCTGTGAAGGCCGTTGTCCCTATTGTGGCCATACCGAATTCTTAAAAGCATTAGCCCATCCAAAAGGCGAGCAAGCCCATTAAGGCCATGCCGATAAAGGTCATCGTGATCAAGGGTAATTGTTGTTTACTGTCAAATTTGTTTAATAAATTTTCCACTAAATGAACACCGCCAATGTATAAGAACGTACCGGCTGCAAGCGCGTTAAAATACGCAATAACGCGGCTTTGATCCAGCGTATGCTGTGTATTTAATAAATACGCACTGAATAAAATACCCAGGGGTGTTGCTGCTGCAAACACCAAAAACGCTGTGCTCATCTGCAACGTGGGCACGCGTTTTTCAATAAAACTCATCACCAACGCAAAAGCCGCACACGATTTATGCATTAAAATCGCGGATAAAACCAGCATGACTTCATAATACGTATTGCCTAATCCCAATACACTGCCTTCAATAAAGGAGTGGATAGAAAGTAAGGTTGCCAATAAAAAGGCGTTGAACGAGGTTAATCGATGGCGGTCAGGAGCGACTAAATTAAGCGCCCATTTTTCTAAGAACAATAACAGGCCTAGGCCTACCAATGTCCACAATCCCGCATAGAAATAACTTTCCAACAATAAATGTTTTTTAAAGCTGTGAGCACTTTCGGGAATTAAATGAAATAACGCGACACCAATAAAAATACCATTCGCTAACGCATGCGCGGTAGGCAAAATATGCTTATGCTTCGTCATTCTCGCCGATGCAAACCCGGATATTACCGTGATCAGGAAAATACACGCTGCTGCAAAAATTTTAATGGCTAACAAAGACATGGCGCGATATTACGTGAAATAGGGGAAGAAAAAAAGTGGGATAATAAACGGGCTATCGAGTAAGGCGAGGAGTATTGCTAGGAGATTTATCCGTGTCATTATCGAAGGAATCATCCTCATCATCCCCGGAAGGAAAATTGGATTGCTCTAGGCCTTCATCGTCTTGTAAGGCAATATCAATAATATTCGATTTGCCGTCTTGTTGGGCTATAATCTCAATTTCCGGTAAGGCGCCTGTATCTACTTTCGCCGCGTTATCTTCCCACATAGGCTCGCTGACTCTCCTGGGTAATAATTGCGCTAGCTCTTTCGGAGACAACGATAACACTTCGAGAGGTAATTTGGGCATGGCCGGCATTACCCTTCCTTGTCTCAGCGCTGGCGGCTCATCCCCTCGGGGACGTGACGTCAGAGGCAAGGGTGTCATAGCCCAACTCACTCGATCTGCTGCCATATTTATCCTCTTTCGCACTTTATTATTGCTCATTATACCACAAAAGGGTGCCTGTGGCTTCTCACCAGGGTTCAAAAAAGCCTAAAGCGTGGGGAGGTAATTTATTCTGGGCACTGGGAGGGGGGGAGAGTCAGTCTCTGATGATCGTGCTGGCCTCAGGCGCGAGGGAAAGCGTTGGGAATAAAGACAAAGGGAGGGTATAAGTGTACGAGGTAAAACTACTGTTGCAGAATCGTGGAGGGACACTCGCAATGGCGTAGCGGCAGGAGACTGATATAAGACAGTAGTGGCTGTTACAAAAATATCAACGCTTGTTGCGGGTTTACCATGCTGAGCCGCCTCCATAAAGCGATCCAGAAGAGATAATTTTTCCAGTCTTTGCTCTAACCATTCAATGAATGCACGTAATTTTTTAAAATCCATATTAGGATGAGTAAAACCTTTGACAACAATGCTTGCGATAGTAGTCATAAACTCTCTTAACATTGTCCGCTGCTTATTGTACCTCGTGGGAGGGGCAGGCTTTCTGGCTAAAGCTCGTTCAACACTGGGATCCAGCGTCGGGAGAAGCGCGTCAACGTAGGTAGCTGGCGTCGGGGTAGTAATGAGACGAATAATGAAACGGACGTCGTCGGAACCATCATCATATTTCGATTGCCCAAGTAGGAAATCTATTGAGTACGCTGGAGGTTTGGGAGGTTTGTATGTGGAATGGTGTCGAGGAAGAGGCAGTTTCAGTTCACCCGTGGTTATTGTCATTTGCACCTGAGATTGATTCTCTATTACCCGCTTTATTTGTGTACTGGTTCCCCTTTCACCACCCATGTTAGTCAATAAGTCTAACAAGTCGGTTGTAACTCTCCCTGTAGCCATCTCTTTATATAATGCTTTTATGGAATCAGGATTGTCTATTATCATGTCCAAGCGCTTATATTCTCCTTCCTCCCTATAAATAAGGGATAATGTAGTATATAGAGGGGGTTTATTAATAGAGAGTTGTAATTCATAGGGGGTTGGTTGGAGTGTTGGCATAGATTTCGTCCTACGGTTTTCCTACATAAGAGGGTTGGGTGAGAATATAGTCTGCAGGTGGAGTAAGTGGAATAAGTGGAGCAAGTGGAATACCAGGAGCTCTACGAGCTATGAAAGGTGAAGTAGCAGGCGATGGGGTCATCAGCCAAGGCCTCGGGGTGTAGGAAGAAGCTGCGACGCGGGGAGAGACTTCCGTTTGCAAAAGTGTTCGTTCAGAAACGGGAAATGCCCGCCGGGTGCATACCATACGCACATTAGGCTGAGTTTGTAGAGCCCTTTCTATTTGTCTGCCGCTTCTACCCATAGAATGCAATAAGCGTAAAAGTTCTGAGGCCACCTCTCCCCCTGCTATATGGCCTTCTAATGCCGTTATGCTCGTTTCTTTGTGTAGCCTCACTTGTAAATCTACAGGTTCCTTTCCATTAATGGAAACGCTTAATTGAGCATCCGTAGGATGATAAATAACTAGCCTTAATTCATAGAGGCAAGAGGATGCACTGGCGGTCGTGGCTGTTGTAGAGGATGGTGGGGAGAGAACAACCGCACGAAGCCATTCATCGAAGTTTTTTCTTAGAATCAGTCTTTTAGTGGCCATAATAACTCCTCCTTCTTAAAGTGGGATGCAACAATAGAAAGAGTCTACTAGAATTTAGAATGAGAACGCAAGGCGGTATGGGTACCATTTTTCTCAGAAAGACTGCTGTAAACTGTTTTTAATGCCCTTTTTTCCACTTTTCATCGCGCTTTTCTTCACGCTCGTGTTCCAAGTTTTTTTCTTTGGCCACTTCGTGCTGCATTTCTTCAATTTTGGCCCGGTTGCCAGCTCGGTTATAGCGTTCTTTACCTAGTCGTGATCGTCTGCCTGTCATGAGATTCTCCTTGAATGTACGTGTTTAGTAAGTATAGACTATACGCAACATCTTGATTTTAGATAACTCATTGATTTAATAGGCCTCTTATGAATGTGAACTATTTAGATTTTGAACAACCTATTGCAGAATTACAAGAAAAAATTGAAGAATTGCGGCGAGTGACCTCCGCGCAAGATATCAATATCACGGATGAAATTACCAAGCTTGAGAAAAAAAGTGAGGAGCTAAGCCGCTCTATTTTTTCGTCGCTCACACCCCATCAAATTGTTCAAATGGCGCGTCATCCGTTACGACCGTATAGTTTGGATTATTTTGAAAAAGTATTCCGTTCGTTTAATGAGTTGCAAGGGGATCGGCATGGAGATCCGGGTTTAGCCATTGTTGGAGGGTTGGCATTTTTAGAGGAACAACCGGTGATGGTGATTGGTCATCAAAAGGGCCGAACGACGAAGCAAAAATTAGAGCGAAATTTTGGCATGGCGAGTCCCGAGGCTTTTCGAAAAGCCCAGCGTTTAATGGAATTAGCGGAGCGATTTCATATTCCTGTGATTACGTTTATTGATACGCCAGGGGCTTATCCGGGGATTGAAGCGGAAGAAACTAATCAAAGTGAGGCGATTGCTAAAAATTTAGAAGTGATGTCGGCGCTGAAAACGCCGATTATTTGTGTGGTGATTGGGGAAGGGTGTTCGGGGGGAGCGTTAGCGATTGGCGTGGGTGATCGCATTTTAATGCTGCAATATTCGTATTATTCGGTGATTTCGCCGGAAGGGTGTGCGTCGATTTTGTGGCGCAGCGCAGAAAAAGCGCCGATGGCGGCAGAGGCGTTAAAATTAACGGCGAAAGATTTAAAAGAGTTGGGTATTGTGGATGAAATTGTGCCAGAGCCATTGGGAGGCGCGCATCGCGATGCGGATGGAATGGCGAAGACATTGAAACAGCAATTGGTGAATCAACTAGATGCCTTGATGCGTTTGGATATGCAACAATTGTTAGAGCAGCGATATCAAAAATTAATGGCTATCGGAAGATAAATGGTCGCCTTTTCCAAAATTTAAAATAATGCGTTTGTAAGAAAAAATATAAGCCTCCTCTTCCGTTTTCCCTCTTCCGTAGGGGCAGAGCGTGCTCTGCCCGGAATTGCAGTACAAGATTTATGGGTGGGAAGGGCAGACCACGGTCTGCCCCTACAATTTAAAAATGTAATGTGATGGCTATGAAAAATTTTTTAATTGCTTACAGTGGTGGATTAGATTCTACGGTTTTATTGCACGCATTTTCGCAGTTGCGCGGTGAATTCGACTCACTTCGGGCTGTTCATATTCATCACGGGCTGAGTGCTTATGCGGATGCATGGGAAGCGCATTGCCGTGAGCAGTGTCGTCTACTTACTATTCCTTTAGAAGTTCATGCGCTCCAGTTAAAAAAAATAAAAGGCGAAAGTTTGGAAGCTCAAGCACGGGAAGGGCGGTATGGAATTTTTCGTGAGGTCATACAAAAGGGTGAGATTTTGGTGACAGCGCATCATCAAAATGATCAAGCGGAAACCCTTTTATTGCAATTATTTCGTGGAGCGGGGCCCAAGGGACTCTCAGCAATGCCATGGGTTGGACCGTTTGGAAAAGGCTTTATTTTCCGGCCTTTATTGTCGTGTTCGCGAGAGCGATTGAGAGAATATGCCACTCGTTGTCAATTAACGTGGGTGGAAGATGAGAGTAATGCAGAGTGTCATCTGGATCGTAATTATGTGCGTCACGAGGCTCTGCCAGTCATTCAACGCCGTTGGCCTTCCGTAATAAAAACATTAGCGCGCTCCAGTCATCACATGGCAGAAGCTTCTACTCTCTTACACGAATTAACGGTGTTAGATTTTCAAGCGATTAAAACGGAAAAGCAGAATCAAATTAATGTAAAAGCATTAGCGGCTTTATCGATACCGCGTCAAAAAAATGTAGTGCGATATTGGATTCATCACTGGCATTGTCCCTTGCCGGATGAAAAGCGGTTAAATGAAATACTGCATCAAATGGTGTTTGCCAAACACGATGCTAATCCGGTAGTGAAATGGCAACAGGTTGAAATGAGACGCTATCGAGATAAACTTTATTTATTGCATTCCTCTAAAACCTGCAAGGACGAAACCATGCTTTGCTTAGAAACGCAGCACGAGATTTATAATTCGGGGCGGGCAGACCACGGTCTGCCCCTACGAAGAGAGGGAAATTATCCTCTTTCCGTAGGGGTCGACCGGGGTCGACCCAAGAATATGGCACAAGGTTTAACAGGGGACACAGAAGAGGGAGTTTTAGCTATTCGTTCGGATGTGCGTAAAAATATGGGAAAAGTTAAAGTTAAAAATCGGAAAGGCCATCACGATTTAAAAAAAATTTTTCAAGAAAAAGGTGTGCCTCCTTGGGAACGTGAAACAGTACCCTTATTATTTGAGGGGGAAGAATTAGTGGGCATTGAAGGATACGACCATGATGAATAGTATTTCGCATCTTATTCGCGCCACCGGCTATGCCTGGCATGGTTTTAAAATAGCTATTCGTGAAGAATTGCCGTTTCAATTAGAAATGAGTGCCACCGTTATTTTAATTCCTTTGGCGATTTGGATAGGACACTCAGGCCTCTCCCGAGCCTTATTAATATTAAGTTGGTTGATAGTGCCTATCATTGAACTTATTAATAGCGCCATTGAAGCCGCTATTGACCGAATAGGGTCTGAACACCATGTTTTATCTAAAAAAGCCAAAGATTTAGCTGCTGCAGCGGTCGGTTTGGCTTTACTCAATGCGATCCTGGTGTGGATTTTTATTGTTTGGAGCCGGGCTTAAGGGCTTCTCTGGGCGTTCAAAAAACTTTTTTGAATTTTTTAAATGAAGAGAAATTTCTTTAAGGGCGGGCGCCAAATAAAGCTCTAACGATTGGATCACGAGGAGGTGTGTATGCTCCGCTTCCACCGCCGCCACCGCCGCCACCTCCTCCTCCAGTAGGAAAACGAGGGGGAGAAAAACGCACGCTATCATCAATGCTGGCTTTAGGCACAGGAACTCCAGCCGCTCCTAACGCTGCTAAGGAAGCTGGACTGCCGCCGGTTGCACTTAGCGCGGCTAGACCGGCTGCTACTAAACGACGACGGGGAGGACTAGCTAGCCCTCCTTCTTCTCGACTGGTTTGAGCCGTGGCTAGTTTTGCTGCCGCCTCATGACGGGCAGCCCGTCTACTGGCTGCCGCTTCCGCAGAAGCGGCGAGGATAGGGCTGTCTGGGCATTCCCCACTGGCTATTAACCTAGCCAATGCTACGGCGGCACGGCTGTCCGGGGTTGATCGGGCAGGGGTTTTACTGTCGTCGGGGGGAGGTAAGTAGCGGTGTATCTCAGCCTCTTCTTCGAGTGTTAATATAACGGGTTCGAGTTCTGCGATGTTAATGCCCGTACGGTCGAAGACAAAACTTTGGCTGGCTTTATCCGTCAATTGGAGCGCATTAACTAATGCGCGCAAATATTCTTTGGCTACCGCTAAAAAGGCTTTTACGTGATCGGGTCTAGAGGGAGTGGGTTTGGCCCCTGAAGCTCTGGCTTTAGGGGTGCGGCTTTGGTAATGTTTTTCTATGCTAGTAATAAGCTTACTCAAGGCATTATAAACTTGAACGCCTTTTACCCCGTGTCCTTGGGCTCCTTCGCCGGTAATAGGGTTGGCTATTGGCTGGCCCAACGCTTCTCGACGAAGAGTGCCTAGTATGCCTACATCGGCACCGGGTCCTATTGTACCGGCACACCGACGCCACTCTAAATAACCAAAACCCGTCTCTCCATAAAATATGGCTATGGCTCTGCCTTGCCAATTTTCCCTAAGCGGTAAGCGTAGAATGATGTCTTTTAGAAAATCAGGAGGGGGAACG
>DATDVD010000110.1:0-5584 GCA_035290065.1 Coxiellaceae bacterium
TTTGACGTTCGATAATAATTTAGGTAACAAGGCATCCTTAGGCGCGAGCACAATCACTGGCATGGAATGATCCACCAACGCCAGTGGCCCGTGCTTTAATTCGCCCGCCGGATAGGCTTCTGCATGCAAATACGAAATTTCTTTCAACTTCAGCGCGCCTTCCAAAGCAATGGGAAAGAATGGACCACGCCCTAAATACAGGGCGTGTTTTTTATCCACGAAAAATTTAGCCAGTTCAATAATTTCATCATTGAGTTGTAAGATGGATTCAGCCAAACGCGGCAATGATTTTAATGCTTCAATAATACTCGCTTCCTTTTCAGCCGAGAGGGTTTTGCGTTTATTAAGCGAAAGTGCTAATAACAATAATGCCGTTAATTGTGTGGTAAAGGCTTTGGTAGAAGCCACTCCAATTTCCGCACCCGCCCGTGTCATAAACGTCATCATGGATTCGCGTACCAACGAACTTTCAGGCACATTGCAAATACTTAAGCTGGCTAAATACGATTTTTCTTTTGCCAAATGCAAAGCGGCTAATGTATCCGCGGTTTCCCCCGATTGAGAAAGGGTGACAAATAAAGTGTTGGGTTCTACTAAAACCTCTCGGTAGCGGTATTCACTGGCAATATCGACTTGGCAAGGGAGACCGGCTAAGGATTCGATCCAATAACTCGCCACCAAACCGGCATGATAACTGGTGCCACACGCCACAATGCGCACGCGTTCCACCCGAGGAAATAAGCGAGTGGCTAACGGACCAAAACTTTCCGTCAAGACATGGTCATGACTGTAATGCCCCTCCAACACATCGCTTAACGCTTGAGGCTGATCATAAATTTCTTTCAACATAAAATGCTTAAAATCACCTTTTGTATTGGTGTTAGCATTCAGTTGAGAATGATGCACAGGGCGTACAACCGCGTGATTCTCGCGATCAAAAATACTGACCTGTTCACGCGTAATGTGGGCGACATCGCCATTGTCTAAATAAATAAATCGTTGGGTAAACGGCAATAACGCGAGCGGATCGGAGGCGATAAAATTTTCTTCCGCGCCCATTCCAATCACCAAAGGGCTGCCGTGGCGTGCGGCAATTAATTCATTCGGGTAATCGATGTGCATAATGCCTAACGCATACGCCCCTTCTAATCGTTTAATCGCCTGTTGCACGGCTTTTAAGGCGGTGGGTTCGTGTTGGCAATAAAAATGAATCAGGTGAGCCACTACTTCGGAATCGGTATCCGATTCAAACGCATAACCTGCTGCTTGCAACTCGGTACGCAGCGCTTCGAAATTTTCAATAATACCGTTATGGACCACTGCAATTTTATTGTGGGAACAATGAGGGTGAGCATTATGTTCAGCGGGTTTGCCGTGGGTGGCCCACCGGGTGTGCGCAATACCCCACTGACCTTCGGTCGGGTGTTTAGCGAGCACTTTTTCGAGTTGATTCACTTTGCCGATGGCGCGTAGCCGTTGGATGCTGTGATTCTCGGCGAGTGCAATCCCGGCCGAGTCATAGCCCCGATACTCCAACCGCTTTAACCCTTCTACTAAAATATGGCTTACATTCCGTTTTGCCACCGCACCGACAATGCCACACATAGTCAATATCCTGTAAAATTCAAGGGGGTAACGTATCATCTTGCAGGCGCAAGATCAATGAGCCTGCCTTGTACTGCCAAGACTGAAAGTATATCATGACGAGCCTAAGTGTCTCCCTATTAAAGGAATAGTTTATGCCGTCTCATCGAGTCTGTGCTAATGCCATTCGAGCATTGGCCATGGATGCTGTCCAGCAAGCCAATTCGGGTCATCCGGGAATGCCGATGGGCATGGCCGATATTGCGGAAGTGTTGTGGCGCGATTATTTGCGTCACAATCCGGCCAATCCCAACTGGGTGAATCGGGATCGATTTATTGTTTCCAATGGCCATGGGGCCATGCTGTTATACAGTTTGTTATACCTGACCGGCTATGACATGAATATTCAGGATTTACAGCAGTTTCGTCAGTGGGAATCCCGCACACCGGGTCACCCCGAATTTGGCCACGCGCCGGGCGTAGAAACCACCACCGGCCCTTTAGGGCAAGGATTGGGCAATGCGGTGGGAATGGCTTTAGCAGAAAAAATATTGGCCGCGCATTTTAATACCCATGATTTTCAAATAGTAGATCATTACACGTATGTATTCGTGGGTGATGGGTGTTTAATGGAAGGCCTTTCGCATGAAGTTTGTTCGCTGGCGGGTACATTAGGATTAGGCAAATTAATTGTATTTTACGACGATAATGGTATTTCCATTGATGGGGATGTTCGAGGATGGTTTACCGATGATACCGCCAAACGATTTGAGGCCTACCATTGGCATGTGATTCCCACTGTCGATGGACACGATCATGAGGCCATTCGTCACGCAATCGATGCAGCCCGCCGTGATACGCGTCCCACGTTAATTCAATGCAAAACACAAATTGGTTTTGGGGCACCCAATAAAGCCAATACGGCAGCCGCTCATGGTGCTCCTTTAGGTGCCGACGAAATTGCGTTAGCCCGAAAAGCGTTAGAGTGGGAGCATCCACCTTTTGTTATTCCTGCGGATATTTTGGCGGATTGGAATGCATTGGAAGCCGGAAAAAAATACGAAGCTGTATGGCAAGAAGATTTTAAATGGTATCGAAAAGATTATCCTTTATTGGCCGATGAATTATCACGCCGTTTAGAAGGGCGTCTGCCTCCCAATTTTGCAGGCTATGTGATGCAACACGTGCGAGAAACTCAAGCGGCACATCCGAGTGAAGCCACGCGACAGTCTTCTCAAACGGTATTGGAATCGCTTTATACGATATTACCGGAATTATTAGGAGGTTCTGCCGATTTAACCGGTTCTAATAATACCAATTGGTCAGGTTCCAAAGCCATTACCCGTGAGGATGCAAAAGGCAATTATTTATATTACGGTGTGCGCGAATTTGGCATGAGTGCCATCATGAATGGGCTGGCGCGTCATGGCGGTTTTATTCCGTATGGCGGTACTTTTCTCGTATTTTCCGATTATGCCCGAAACGCCATTCGATTAAGTGCATTAATGAAGCAAAAAGTGATTTATGTATTAACACACGATTCCATTGGATTAGGGGAGGATGGGCCCACGCATCAACCGATTGAACATATCGCCAGTTTGCGCATGATTCCTGATTTACGCGTTTGGCGTCCGTGTGATCGTGTAGAGACATGGGTAGCTTGGGAGCAAGCCATTCAGCACCAAGGCCCGAGCTGCTTGTTATTATCTCGACAAAAATTACCGTTTCAACTGCGTGCTGAAGCGGAATTAATTACTATTAATCGAGGAGGATATATTGTGTACGACGATGGACATCCCTCTCAAGGCGTAATTATAGCGACCGGTTCGGAAGTAGGATTGGCTGTGGAAGCGGCTAAAGCCCTTCAACAAGAGCAGTATCATATTCGCGTCGTCTCTATGCCCTGCTGCGAAGTATTTCGTGAACAAGATGAAGAATATCAAAATCACGTATTGCCCCAAGCGGTAAAAGCACGTTTAGCCGTCGAAGCCGGTGTTACGAATTATTGGTATTCATGGATTGGCAGTGAAGGCGGTGTGATTGGCATTGATACCTTTGGTGCGTCTGCGCCAGGTGAGGTGGTATTGAAGCAATGGGGATTTACTGTTGATAATGTAACCGAAGCGATGAGGAATTTACTATGACCATTCGATTAGCCATTAATGGGTATGGGCGCATTGGACGAAACATTATGCGTGCCTTGTACGAATCAGACTTGCGTGACCATCTGGAAATAGTGGCCATTAACGATTTAGGCGATTTAAATACCAATGTGCATCTAACCAAATACGACAGTGTGCACGGGCGTTTTAATGCTGATGTATCGGTAGATAAGGGTGATTTAGTCATTAATAGCGATCGCATTAAAGTCTGTGCACAACGCGATCCTTCACAATTACCGTGGAAAGAATTGGAAGTGGATGTTGCTTTAGAATGTACGGGTTTTTTTGCCAGCAAAGAAAAAGCCAGTGCGCACTTAAAAGCCGGTGCTAATAAAGTATTAATTTCTGCACCGGCAGGGGATGATGTTAAAACGATTGTCTATGGGGTCAATCATCACATCATTCAAGCCAATGATGCGGTTATTTCCAATGCTTCGTGTACCACTAATTGTTTAGCACCTTTAGTAAAACCTTTACACGAAAAAATTGGGGTTGAAAGTGGTTTGATGGTTACCATTCATGCTTATACGAATGATCAAGTGTTGCAAGATACGTATCACAGCGATTTGCGGCGTGCGCGTGCCGCCGCCCTTTCCATGATTCCCACCAAAACAGGTGCCGCCGCCGCGGTGGGTTTAGTATTACCTGACTTAAAAGGGAAATTGGATGGATATGCCGTGCGTGTGCCTACCGCCAATGTTTCCATGGTGGATTTAACCTTTAAACCTTCGCGCGAAACCAGTGTGCAAGAAGTGCATACGATATTAAAAGAAGCCTCGGAAGGTGAGTTGAAAAATATTTTAACCTACAACGAAGCTCCTTTAGTTTCGATTGATTTTAATCATTGTCCTGCCTCTTCCGTGTTCGATGCTACGTTGACAAAAATGATGAAAGGACTTATTAAAGTGGTGGCGTGGTATGACAATGAATGGGGATTTTCCAATCGTATGCTAGATACCGCCCGCGTGATGATGGAAGTTTCGCGACTATAGAACGGAAGGAGGGGGACAAATTAGAATGAGAATGTAAAAAATGGAAACCGTCATGAAAACAGAAATTATTCGTCACCCTCATAATGCCGTAGAACTCCACAGCCATCTTGCCTATCCCAATTCTCGCCAAGAAAAATGCCCAGCGGTTTTAATTGCACCGGATTGGGCAGGTCGTAACGACGAATACTGCAAACGCGCCGAAGACATCGCCGCTCTGGGATATATTGCGATGACGTTAGATATGTATGGTCAAGGCAAGACTGGCCGCGATAAAGAAGAAAATGCCGCATTAATGACGCCTTTTATGGAAGATCGTCGTTTATTGCGTGAACGCATGAATAGTGCGTTAGAAACGCTTAAACGCGTAAAAGGTGTTGATGCGAATCGTTTGGCTGCCATCGGTTATTGTTTTGGTGGATTATGCGTGTTGGATTTAGCTCGTAGCGGCGCACAATTAAAGGGCGTGATTAGTTTTCACGGCCTTTTAGGGGCTGCTGAACATCTTCCTAATCAAACCATTCACGCCAAAGTATTAGCATTACATGGCCATGAGGATCCCATGGTTACCCCGGACGAAGTCGTAGCGTTTGAAACCGAAATGACGAAGGCTAAAGCCGATTGGCAAATGCATATTTTCGGCCACACCATGCACGCATTTACCAACCCTCAAGCCAACGATCCTTCCTTTGGCACGGTTTATAATAAAGCCGCCAATGAACGCTCCTGGACATTAATGAAACAATTTTTGAGCGAACTATTTTATTAAACCGTAGGGGCAGCCAAAGTCTGCCCGGGAACGCCGCACAAGGTTTAAATTTCGGAAGGGCAGAGCACGCTCTGCCCCTA
>DATDVD010000111.1:0-14968 GCA_035290065.1 Coxiellaceae bacterium
ATATGGTATCGATATTGTCTAGCTTGGATATTGTATTTGGGGAGATTGATCGGTGACGACGGAAATACACACAGCACCGTTTGTAATAAGTCAAAAGGCTGCGAAAGCGATTGACCAGTGGGTAGCGAAATATCCGAAAGAACAAGCCCGTTCCGCCATCGTGGCTGCCTTAACATTGGTGCAAGCGCAAAACGGCGGATGGTTATCAAAACCGGCGATTAAAGCCGTAGCCGATTATTTAGGTATTCCAGAAGTATGGGCCTATGAAGTCGTAACTTTTTACGACATGTTTGAAACAGAACCCGTGGGAAAATATAAAATTCGAATTTGTACTAATTTATCGTGTCAATTGCGAGGATGTGAAGAGATTGTGGATCATTTGGAAAAACGACTCGGAATTACGTTGGGTGAGACCACAGCGGATGGAAAATTTACGTTGCGCGAAGCAGAATGTATGGCGGCTTGCGGGGGTGCACCGATGTGTCAAATTAATGATAAAGACTATATTGAAAATTTAACGCCTGAAAAAATGGATAAAATTTTAAATCATTTAAGTAAAGAGGACGCGTAATGTCAAACGAAGTGTGTTTTAGAACATTACACTTTGATGAACCGTGGACATTAAAGAACTACGAGTCTTTAGGTGGCTATTCAACGTTGCGTAAAATTTTAAAAGGAAAATTACATTCCGATGAAATTATCGATGCGCTAAAAAAATCGGGTTTACGAGGGCGGGGGGGTGCGGGATTTCCCACCGGAATGAAATGGAGTTTTGTCTCGCGCGATGTGCCTGGGCAAAAATATGTAATTTGTAATTCGGATGAAAGTGAGCCAGGTACCTTTAAAGATCGTGATATTTTGCGTTATAACCCTCATCAAGTGTTAGAAGGCATGGCTATTGCGTGTTTTACCATGGGTGCAACGGTGGGGTATAACTTAATGCGTGGTGAATTTCATGAGCCATTTGTTCATATGGAACGCGCACTGGAAGAGGCCTATGACAAAGGTTTATTAGGTAAAAATATTTTAGGCAGTGGTATTGATATTGATCTTTACAATCACTTAACCGGTGGCGCTTATATTTGTGGAGAAGAAACCGCCTTGATGGAATCGCTGGAAGGTAAACGCGGAATGCCGCGATTTAAACCCCCCTTTCCAGCTAATTATGGATTGTATGGACGTCCTACCAATATCAATAATACAGAAACGTATGCTTCTGTTCCTGTGATTTTAGAAAAAGGTGGTGAATGGTTTTCGCGGTTAGGTACGCCCAAAAGTGGTGGTACTAAAATCTTTTGCATGAGTGGTCATGTGGAAAAACCAGGAAATTATGAAGAACGACTGGGTATTCCGTTTGCGGAATTGCTGGATCGTGCCGGTGGTATGCGAGGGGGTCGCAAATTAAAAGCGGTGATTCCTGGAGGCAGCTCTATGCCCGTATTACCCGCGGATGTTATTATGAAAACCAATATGGATTATGAAAGTGTGCGCGATGCCGGTTCGTTATTAGGTTCTGCCGGCATTATGGTGATGGATGAAACGGTATGTGTTGTGAAAGCATTGGAACGATTGCTGCAGTTTTACAAACACGAATCGTGTGGCCAATGCACCCCGTGTCGCGAGGGAACCGGTTGGGTATATCGCATTGTAAAAAATATTGAAGCAGGCCGCGGGGAAAGGGGCGATTTAGAGCAATTAGAGCGTTTAGGCAAACAAATTGAAGGCCGAACGATTTGTGTATTTGGTGAATCCTTTGTATGGCCCATTCAAGGATTTTTAAAACATTTTCGGGATGAATTTGAATACCACATTCAGCATAAGCAATGTTGTGTGTAGGCGACGGTAAATACTATGATTCAACTCACCATAAACAGTAAAAAAATTCAGGTAGACGATGGCGCGACGATTATTGAAGCGGCTGATAAAGCGGATATTTATATTCCTCGTTTTTGCTATCACCCTAAATTATCGATTGTGGCTAATTGTCGCATGTGTTTAGTGGAAGTTGCAGGTGTTTCTAAACCACTGCCTGCGTGTGCTACCAATGCCACACCGGATATGGTGGTGTATACGCAATCCAAAAAAGCGTTAGAGGCGCAGCGCAGTGTGATGGAATTTTTATTAATTAATCACCCGTTAGATTGTCCAGTGTGTGATCAAGGCGGTGAGTGTGAGCTGCAAGATTTATCGATGGGTTTTGGATGGCCAGATTCCCACTATGCGCTTAAAAAACGAGCTGTCTTTAATGAAGATATTGGACCGTTGGTTGAAACAGAGATGACGCGCTGTATTCACTGTACACGCTGTGTACGGTTTGGGGAAGAAGTGGCAGGTTTTCCTGAGTTAGGCGCTATGTATCGCGGTGAAGAGATGCAAATTGGCACGTATGTCAAACATTTTATGAAATCCGAATTATCGGGCAATGTAATTGATTTATGCCCGGTGGGCGCGTTAGTGTCCAAACCATTTTTATTTCAAGCGCGTGCATGGGAAATGAAAGAACATCCGAGTATTTCGCCCCACGATTGTTTGGGGACTAATATTTATATGCATACCACAGCACGGGAACATTATTCGTCGGCGCAAAAAATTATGCGTGTAGTTCCTCGAAAAAATGAAGCCATTAATGAAGTGTGGGTGAGTGATCGCGATCGTTTCAGTTACCAAGCGTTTGATCATAAAGAACGAGCGCTAAAGCCTTATCGTAAATTAAACCGTAAATGGGTGGAATCGGGATGGGAATATGCCTTAATGGAAATTACGGATAAAGTGCGAGCAATTTTGCAACAAGACGGTCCCGATCAAATTGTGGGTATTGCTTCTCCCAATGCTACGCTGGAAGAGCAATATTTATTGCAGAAATTTATACGAGCTTTAGGTTCTAATCATGTGGATTACCGCATTCGCGAACAAGATTTTCGCGATCAAGAAACGGCGCCACTCTTTCCAAATCTAGGCCGTTCCATTGCCAGTTTTGATACAGTAGATGCAGTGTTATTAATAGGTTCTTATATTCGCCAAGAGCAGCCGCTTTTAAATGCCCGTTTTTATAAAGCCCATCAGGAGGGTGCAAAAATTATGGCCATTAATAGCATGGATTATTCGTTTAATTATCCCCTTGCGCATAAAATGGTGGTCTCTTATGACGAAGTGGTGACTGCCGTAGCAGAAGTTGCATTAGCGTTAGCACCGCGCGATAAAACATTAACTGCGTTTAGAACATTACCTGTGAGTGAAGAGGCAAAAAAAATAGCTGGAACACTAAAAGATTCGAATAATGCTGCGATAGTAATAGGAGCACAAGGTCTCCATCATGAGCAGGCATCTGTTATTCGTGCATTAGCTGCAAAAATAGGGGAGCTGACACAAGCGACTGTAGGAGTATTAACGGATGGTGCCAATAGCGCGGGCGCTTATTTATCAGGTTGCGTTCCTCATCGAGGGGTGGCAGGACAATCTATAGAGAATAGGGGTTTACATGCTAAGGCTCTTTTAGCGCAATCTTCTCGAAAAGTATATTTTATTTTGAATACGGAAATGGAAAATGATTGTGCGTATGCCGCACAAGCTGTGAAAAATTTACGCGAAGCAGCTATGGTGGTGTGTTTAACGCCGTATGATTCGCCCTCCATGCGGGATTATGCGGATTATATTTTACCGATTACGTTGTTTACTGAAATGTCGGGCACATTTGTGAATGTCAACGGGGAATGGCAAACCACAGAAGCGATTAGTCTGCCGTCCGGTGAAGCGCGTCCTGCTTGGAAAGTGTTGCGTGTGTTGGCTAATATTCTTGAGTTGAAAGGGTTTGAGCAAGAGAGTCGCGCGATGGTGTTAGAAGAAGTAAAAGCTCACATGACTCGATTACCTACGTTTGAAGTTGCTCGAGAGTCTATTTCTTATGAACCGTCTGAAAGCGGTTTAAAACGTTTAGGCTTGTGGCCTTTGGTAGCAGCGGATGCTATTACGCGTCGTGCAAATGCATTAAACGAAGCACACGCTGAAAAAGCAGCGGTTATGATGAATCATAAAACTGCTCGACGTTTAAAAGTGGTGGAGCACGAAGAAGTGCTGGCTAAACAACATCACACTGCCGTGCGTTTACCGGTTGTGATTGATGATCGTATAGCAGATCAAACTGTGTATTTACCGTCTGGTTTAAAAGAAACCGTTGGTTTTGGTGAAGCCTTTGGCCCGATTGAAATAGAGGTGGTGGCGTAATGCAAGACCAATTACTCACTTTATTAGGAATCGTTATAAAAATTGTGATCATTGTGTTGCCACTCTTACTGAGTGTTGCGTATATCACTTTTGCCGAGCGAAAAGTCATTAGCTACATGCAAGGACGAATTGGCCCGAACCGTGTGGGTTTGCGAGGCCTAGGCCAACCGTTTGCGGATATTTTAAAACTTATTACAAAAGAATTAATATTTCCCACTACCTCCAATCGGTATTTATTTATTTTAGGCCCTATTTTAACTTTAGCGCCTGCATTAGCGGGGTGGGCTGTCGTGCCGTTTGCAAAAAATTGGGTATTGGCAAATGTGAATGCAGGGATTTTGTATATTTTTGCACTGAGTTCTTTAGGTATTTATGGGATTTTAATTGCCGGATGGGCGTCTAACTCTAAATATTCTTTTTTTGGGGCTTTGCGTTCTGCAGCTCAAATGGTCTCGTATGAAATTGCGATGGGCTTTACGTTTGTGGGTGTGTTATTGGCGACGAATTCACTCAATCTTTCGGATATTGTGTTAAAACAATCGGGGGGTATTTGGCATTGGTACTGGCTGCCGTTATTGCCGCTGTTTATGGTGTACTGGGTGGCCGGTGTGGCTGAAACGAATCGTGCGCCCTTTGATGTGGCTGAAGGAGAATCCGAAATTGTGGCGGGTTTTCACGTGGAATATTCCGGCATGATGTTTGCGCTCTTTTTCTTGGCAGAATATGCCAATATGATTTTAATTTCAGGTATTGCGTCGATTGTCTTTTTAGGCGGTTGGTTATCCCCTTTTGATGGCATTCCTGGATTAAGCGCATTGTTTGCCTGGGTTCCTGGCATTGTGTGGTTTTTGCTGAAAATTAGTTTCTTTATGTTTTTGTATTTTTGGATGCGGGCTACCTTTCCACGTTATCGATACGATCAAATTATGCATTTGGGATGGAAAGTATTAATTCCAGTGACATTAGTGTGGTTAGTAGTAGTAGCATTGGCTGTTCAATTTAAGATAGGGCCGTGGTTTTCATGATGAAGAAACCTGTGAAGCAAATTATTCAAAGCTTTACGCTATGGGAGCTTTTAAAGGGCCTTGCGCTTACCTTAAAATATTTCTTTAAGCGAAAAACGACGCTTCAGTACCCTGAAGAAGAAACACCGGTTTCTCCGCGTATGCGAGGGGCTTTGGCTCTGCGCCGCTATCCGAATGGAGAAGCGTCTAATGGGGAGCCTTCGCAAGGAGAAGAGCGATGTATTGCCTGTAGATTGTGCGAGGCAGTGTGTCCGGCATTAGCGATTACCATGGATGCACAAGAACGAGAAGATGGTTCTAGACGAACCACGCGTTTTGATATCGATGCGTTTAAATGCATCAATTGTGGATTTTGTGAGGAAGCCTGTCCTGTGGATGCTATTGTGCTAACACCGGAAGTCCATTACACGTTGGAACGAGGCACCAATATTTTAACCAAAGAAAAATTGCTGGCGATTGGAGAAATGTACGAAAAACGATTGGCGAAAGATAGGGAAAAAGATGCGCCGTATCGGTAAGATTCAATATAAGTATCCAATCCAGGCTACATTAATGAATGGTAGTTGAACTAATATGATAATACCCGTTTATAAAATTTTGTTTTATCTGAATGCAGCGATACTTATTGGGGCTGCGACGATGGTGATAGTGACGCGTAATACGATGCGCTCGGCATTATTTCTGGTATTAGCATTTGTCGCGAGCAGCGTGTTATGGATGATGTTGCAAGCAGAATTTTTATCGCTGGTGTTGATTTTTGTTTACGTAGGGGCAGTGATGACGCTGTTCTTGTTCGTAATCATGATGTTGAATATCGATATTGATCCGCTCAGAGAAGGGTTTGTAAAATATTTGCCGCTGGGAGTGATCGTATTGGCTGCTTTTTTAGGGCTATTGTTTTTAGTTCTTGGGCCTCATCATTTAAGTATTACGGGCCAAGACATTGTTCCCGTGTCTGCGGATTACAGCAATACACAAGCCATTGGTGAGCTTTTGTATTCTCAGTATTTATACCCGTTTGAATTAGCAGCTGTTATTTTATTGGTGGCCATTGTAGCGGCCATTAGCTTGGCCTTTTTTGGACGAAAACCGGGTACCAAGAGCCAGCGCGTGAGGCAACAATTATCGGCGACTAAAGAAGAACGTTTGCGAATTGTTAAAATGGAGCCCAGCGATCGATGATCCCATTAAGCTATTTTTTATTATTAGGCGCCCTATTGTTTGCATTAAGCTTTGCAGGCATTGTGCTTAATCGCAAAAACATTATCGTTTTATTAATGTGTGTAGAATTAATGCTGTTAGCGGTGAATATGAATTTCGTAGCGTTTTCTCAATATTTGCAAGCACCAGAAGGTGCCATTTTTGTATTTTTTATTTTAACGGTAGCGGCTGCAGAATCTGCCATTGGTTTGGCTATTTTAGTCCTGATGTATCGTCGGCGCGGCAATATTAACGTAGATGAAATGAATACCTTGCGAAATTAAGGGTATAGGAGAAAACGATTGATAGAGACTATTATCAACAACATTCCATTAGTATCTCTCCTAACCGTACTGGCTCCTTTAGTAGGAGCCACGATGGCGGGTTTAGGGGGGCGATACGTGGGCCGCTGGGGGGCACATACCGTCACTATTTTAGGAATTTTTATCTCCTTGGTTGGTTCGGTATTGTTATTTAAAGATTTTGTTATCGATGGCCATGCAGCGATGGATTTTAATCTCTATAGCTGGGCGGAAAGTGGGGCCTTTAATTTTTCCGTGGGATTTTTGTTAGACAATCTTACGGTCATTATGTTGGTTGTAGTGAATTTCGTCTCCTTACTGGTGCATATTTATAGTATTGGTTATATGGAAGGCGACCCCGGTTATCAACGATTTTTTGCGTATATGTCGTTGTTTACCTTTATGATGCTAACGCTTGTATTGGCCAATAATTTTATGCAACTCTTTTTTGGATGGGAAGGTGTGGGTTTAGTTTCCTATTTATTAATTGGGTTTTGGTTTAAGAAAGAATCGGCGGCAAATGGTAGCTTTAAAGCATTCTTGGTAAATCGAGTAGGGGATTTTGGTTTTATTTTAGGAATTGCCGCTGTATTAGATTATTTTGGCACGTTGCATTATGCCGATGTATTTCAAGCAGCCCCTCATATGGTGAATACCACGGTCACTATAATCGGACACACGCAATGGTCTTTAATGACCGTGATTAGCTTGTTGTTGTTTGTGGGCGCAATGGGAAAATCGGCACAAATCCCTTTGCATATTTGGCTACCCGAATCCATGGAAGGCCCTACACCGATTTCGGCTCTCATTCATGCGGCCACGATGGTGACGGCGGGTGTGTATATGGTGGCACGTATGTCACCGTTATATGAATTATCGCCGGTAGCGTTAACCGTGGTAATGGTAATTGGAGCAACCGGGGCATTATTCCTAGGCTTGTTGGCATTAGTGGAAAACGATATCAAACGCGTGATTGCGTATTCAACGATGTCGCAATTGGGATATATGATGGCAGCGAATGGCGCTTCTGCTTTTTCGGCCAGTATTTTCCATTTAGCCACGCATGCCTGTTTTAAAGCTTTATTATTTTTAGCCGCAGGTTCTGTCATTATTGCTATGCACCATGAGCAAGATTTGCGAAAAATGGGGGGGCTGCGAAAATATTTGCCTATTACCTATACAACGTTTTTAATCGGTTCGTTAGCGTTAGCTGCCATTCCTCCGTTTGCAGGCTTTTATTCAAAAGATGCGATTATTGAGGCGGTGGGATTATCCACACTTCCCGGCGCTACGTATGCGTATTATTGTTTGCTCATAGGCAGTTTTGTGACAGGCCTCTATGCCTTTCGGGCTTTTTTCTTAGCGTTCCATACACAAGAACGTTTTTCAAAAGACGTGCGATTGCATTTGCATGAGCCCCGTTGGGTAGTAGGGTTCCCTCTCATTATTTTAGCGATTCCTTCCGTAATGTTAGGCTTTTATGCCGTTGATCTAATGTTATATCGCTCCGGTGGGCTCTTAGCGAACAGTGTAACCGTGAATCATGCCTATGACGTGATGGCAATGCTCGCTGAAGAATATCACGGTGCTTGGCATGCGGTGGCACACGCCGCTTTAACAGCCCCCTTTTGGATGGCTGTGAGTGGCGTGTTAGCCGCCTGGGTTGCTTATATTTGGAAACCTGAACTTCCAGCGAGAATACAACGCCATGCACAATGGGCTTATCGTATTTTAATTAATAAATACTGGTTTGATTGGTTAAATCAACGCATTTTTGTAATTCCCGTGGGATTTCTCAGCCATTTTTTCTACCAAGTCACGGACGCTAAAATGATTGATGGTTGGATTGTAAATGGCTCCGGTCGTAGTATGGAACGTTTATCCCGTTTATTAAAGCGATTGCAAACCGGTTATTTGTATCATTACGCTTTTATTATGATTATTGCCTTAGTGGCCTTATTGTGTTGGCAAATTGTGGTGAAATAGGATACGCATATGTGGCATAACCTTCCTGTTTTAAGTATTTTAATTTGGTTGCCGGTGCTAGGTGCCGTGATAGTGTTGTTGTTTAGCGATCAAAAAGCTCTATGGGCGCGTTTAATTTCACTGGCAGTGGCTATTATTAGTTTAATTCTCTGTGGCATGATGTATTCAGCCTTTGATGTCAGCACGCCCGCTATGCAATTCACCGAGCATTTAACGTGGATTCCTGCCTACGATGTTAATTACAATCTAGGTGTGGATGGCATTGCTATGCCGCTTATTTTGTTAACGACTTTTACCACGCTTTTGGTTGTATTATCGTCTTGGACCGTCGTAAAATTTAAAATTTCTCAATATCTCGCCGCTTTTTTAGTGATGCAAGGCATGATTGTGGGCGTATTTGCCGCCACGGATGCAATTTTATTTTATCTCTTTTGGGAAGCAGTATTAATTCCGATGTATTTAAGTATTGGTATTTGGGGCGGTGAAAATCGTTCCTATGCGGCCATTAAATTTTTTATTTATACCTTCCTGGGTTCCGCTTTGTTATTGGTGGGATTAATTTATTTACGTTTTCAAAGCGGTAGTTTTGATATTGCCTCGTTTTATGCCGTTCGCATTGGGTTATCCGTTCAAATTGCTATTTTCTTTCTCTTCTTATTGGCGTTTGCCATTAAAATTCCGATGTGGCCCCTTCATACGTGGTTGCCCGATGCGCATACCGAAGCTCCAGCGGGTGGTTCCGTCATTTTAGCCGCTTTAATGCTAAAAATGGGCGCGTACGGATTTTTACGTTTTAGCTTACCTATTGTGCCGGATGCCTGCCGAGCCTTAGATGGATTTATGATTGTGCTTTCCTTAATTGCCATTGTGTATGTTGGCTTAATTGCGTTTGCCCAACGCGATATGAAGCGATTGATTGCCTATTCTTCTGTCGCCCATATGGGATTTGTGACGCTGGGCTGTTTTATGATTTACCTCGTTGTTGCGCGACACGGCGATATGCGCGAAGCCTATATGAGTTTAGAAGGGGCTATGATTCAAATGATTTCCCATGCCTTTGGTTCAGGTGCGATGTTCTTGGCCTTCGGTATTTTGTATCAACAAATGCATACTCGCTTAATTAAAGATTTTGGCGGTATTGCTAACACCATGCCCATTTTCGCGGCCTTTTTTATGTTGTATGCCATGTCAAATGTGGGCTTACCGGGCACATCCAGTTTTGTGGGCGAATTTATGATTATCACAAGTTCATTTAAAGTCAGTTTCTGGGTGACTTTTTTAGCGGCTTCTACGCTAATAATTGGTGCGATTTATACGTTATGGATGTATAAACGTGTCTTTTACGGGCCCATCGTGAGTAAAGCTGTTGAAAATTTAGAAGAAGTCAGTGCAATTGATAAAGCCACCTTTGTTTTATTAGCAGCGGCTATTTTAGTCATTGGTGTATACCCTAATTGGGTGTTGAATGTGTTTCATGCCTCCGTGGGCAACTTATTGCATTTAAGTTTACAATCTAAAATTTAAAGGTGTGGCGATGAAAGAATGGTTATTGCAATTGACACCCAGTATTCCCGAGGTTTTTTTATTAACGATGGCTTGTGTCATTTTATTGGCTCGAGTGTTTGTTAAGCATCAAAAAAATCTATCTTATATCTTAGCATTGTTTTCCTTGGTGATAGCTGCTTGGCTTACGGGTGCTACGGCATTGGAAGTGCCGGCGTTCGAATTTCAATCCCAGTATATTGTGGATAATGCAGCTGTATTGATGAAAATTGCCGTTTACGTACTCGTTTTCCTGACATTTATTTATTCGAAACGGTATGTTAACGAACGCGATATTCAAACCGGCGAATATTATGTGCTGGGATTATTTGCAACGTTGGGCATGCAGGTGCTCATTTCCGCCCATCATTTATTAATCCTCTATTTAGGGTTGGAATTATTATCTTTACCCTTGTATGCGATGGTAGCATTAGAACGCGATAATGCGCGTGCCGTGGAAGCCGCAATGAAATTTTTTGTGATGGGCGCGATAGCGTCGGGATTATTATTGTATGGTATTTCTCTTATTTTTTGTGCTACTCAAGCGTTGGATATTGATAAAGTAGCGCTGGCGATTACCCAAAATGGTGTTCAACATCATCTAATATTGGTATTGGGTTTAGTAATGGTATTAGCGGCTATTGCCTTTAAATTAGGCGCCGCCCCTTTTCACGTGTGGGTACCCGATGTGTATGATGGAGCACCCAGTTCTGTTACCTTATTTATCAGTGCAGCGCCTAAAGTAGCCGCTTTCGGTTTAATTTTACGTTTATTATTAGTGGCGATGACGGATTTACAAGTCGAATGGCAACAAATTTTAATGGTCATGGGAGTGTTATCCATTGCCATTGGAAATATTGTTGCGATTTCACAAACCAATATTAAGCGCCTGTTGGCCTATTCTTCTATTGCTCATATGGGGTATGCCATTCTAGGCTTGGCATGTGCCACCCCGCGTGGATATGGCGCGGCTTTATTTTATATTATTACGTACAGCATCATGTCATTAGGCGCGTTTGGTCTTTTAGTAATGATGAGTCAAGTCAATTTTGAGGCGGACAATATCGATGATTTAAAAGGATTGAATACTCGAAATCCATGGCTAGCATTTATGATGTTGTTAGTTATGTTTTCGATGGCCGGCGTTCCACCCCTCGTTGGATTTATGGCAAAAGTGGGTATTTTAGAAGCATTGATTAAAGCCCATTTCGTGGGGCTTGCGATTCTGGCTATTATTTTCTCCATTATCGGTTCTTATTATTATTTGCGTGTGGTGAAAGTGATGTATTTTGAAGAACCTGACACTATTGCTCCAGTTCTTTGCACCATGAATGAAAAAATGGCGTTGTCGTTAAATGGATTGGCTGTGTTGCTGTTAGGAATTTTACCCGGTGCGTTATTTACCGTATGCCATAATTTATTTTGATATCAGTGAATTTTTAGAAGGGTGGCGAGTACGCTGACCGCTACTGTTAACATCGCTCCCATCCGCAGGGTTAGTCTATCGGTTAATCGCTTTTCGACTATAATCAATTCTTTTTCTATCCGATCCATATTCGCTTCCAGCCGATTAATATCGAGTTCTACTTTTTTAATATCCCTTTTGGTCATTAACTCACTGCCGACTAATTGTGCCATGGCTTCAGCCTGGCCCTCGGCTTGTTTTTTAGTAAAGCCCACTTCCATCAGCCGCTTTGCATAGGCCAACGTATCAAAGAAGGGATTGCCCATCAGTAGCTCCATTAAAGTAGTTTAACATTTCCCAGAGCCTATGCCCTATTATTACTCTCATCAATACCGTATTTTCCCCTCTTTAACTTGTCATTTAGACAAAATCCCGTTACCATGTGCGCCACGATGCGGGGTGGAGCAGTCTGGCAGCTCGTCGGGCTCATAACCCGAAGGTCGCAGGTTCAAATCCTGCCCCCGCTACCATATAAAAGGCTCTTTAAGTCTTTGGATTTAAGGGTATTTGTGTGAGGGGGCCTTTAGGCCCTTTTTTATTGTGAGTGAGTTATGGCATTGGTATCCGCACAGGTGAACAAATTGGTCAATACGGCAGCAACAGCGCTGGGCTATGAATGGGTGGGGTGTGAGCTTCTCCAAAATGGCCGAAGCAGTACGTTGCGGGTATATATTGATAGCCCAAAAGGCATTGGGGTCGGTGATTGCGCGAAAGTGAGTCGGCAAATCAGTGCAGCGCTGGATGTTGAGGACTTGATTGTAGGCCACTATTTGCTGGAAGTTTCTTCGCCGGGTCTCAATCGGCCTTTATTTCGATTGAGCCAATATACTCCTTTTATTGGGCAGTGTATTAAAATACGTTTACATCAACCAGTTGAGAATCAACGTAATTTTACGGGAATTTTAGAAGCTATTGAGGAAAATAAAGCCATTCTTTTAAAGATAAACGACGAAAATACTCGACGTTTTCTGTTTCAAGATATTGCAAAAGCGAATGTAATTTCGGATTTTGAGGATACACATCATGACAAGTAAAATGAAAAACAAAGACATGTTGAATATGGTTGAATCATTGTCAAATGAGCGAGGCATTGATCGCAGCCTGGTATTTGAAGCGGTTGAAGCTGCGCTGGCGGCCGTAGCGGCTAAAATGACGGGTGAAGACGCATTAATGCGTGTGTCAATTAATCCTAAAACGGGAAATTACGAAACATTTCGTTGTTACCGCGTCATTGAAAATGGTGTACCTTCTGAATTACCGGATCAAGAAATCGCTTTATCTCACGCAAAAACCATGGATCCAGAAGCTAATGTGGGCGATATTATTGAAGAAGCAGTGGACTACGAGTTATTGAGTGGTCGTATTGCAGCTCAGCAAGCCAAACAAGTGATTATTCAAAAAGTTCGTGAAGCTGAGCGATCCAAAATCGTTGAGAATTACAACAAACGCATTGGTGAATTAGTTATTGGTGTAGTGAAGCGAGTGTCACGTGAAGGCGTGGTGCTGGATTTGGGCGAAAATGCAGAAGCTTTATTAGCACGAGAAGATATGATGCCGCGCGAAAATTTTCGATTAAACGAACGAGTTCGTGCGTATTTATGTGGCACGCGCGAAGAACGACGCGGTCCACAATTACAAGTAAGCCGTATCAATCCAGAATTTTTAATGGAACTGTTTAAAGTAGAAGTGCCTGAAATTGGAGAAGAGGTTATTGAAATTAAAGCAGCAGCACGAGATCCGGGTTCACGCGCTAAAATTGCCGTAAAAACCAATGATGGGCGTATTGATCCCATTGGTGCATGCGTGGGTATGCGCGGCTCTCGGGTACAAGCCGTTTCCAATGAATTAGGGGGTGAGCGCATTGATATCGTATTGTGGGATGATAATCCCGTGCAATTAGTCATTAATGCCATGGCGCCGGCTGAAGTGGCGTCCATTGTAGCCGATGAAGAATCACACACAATGGATTTAGCCGTAGAAGAAGGCCAATTATCACAAGCCATTGGCCGCAGCGGACAAAATGTTCGATTAGCCAGTCAGTTAACGGGCTGGATATTGAATGTCATGTCTGAAAAAGAAGCGAGTGAAAAACACGAAAGTGAAGCTAAAGATTTAAAAACAGCGCTGATGGAAAAATTGGATATTGATGAAGCCATGGCAGAAGCATTAGTAGGAGAAGGTTTTACAGGCTTAGAAGCCATTGCCTACGTTCCCCCAGAAGAATTATTGCAAGTCAGGGGATTAGAGGAAGCAACCGTTGAAGAATTGCAGCGTCGCGCCAGTGATATTTTATTGGCACAAGAAATTGCAAAATCTGAAGACAATGCGCCGCATGAAGATTTAATTACGCTCGAAGGAATGACAGCCGCATTGGCTGATCAATTAGCTGAAAAAGGCATTAAAACGCGAGATGATTTAGCCGAATTAGCAACCGATGAGTTGCAAGAAATTGTCCCGTTAAGTGATCAAGAAGCTTCTCAATTGATCATGAAAGCACGTGAACATTGGTTTGAGGACGCACGATAAAAGAAAGGTGAATGCATGGCAGATGTCACGGTTAAACAATTAGCGCAAATGGTTCGTTCAACACCGGAGCGCTTATTGGAGCAGCTGAAAGAAGCAGGTGTCAGTGTAGGGAGCGCAGATTCTTCGCTCACGCCTGCTGAAAAACGGCAGTTGCTAGGCTATTTGCAGACAAAACGCCAAGCTTCTGCAAGCAGTGTGGCCACGCCAACGGCTGCAAAAGAAAATAACGCACGTATTACGTTAACACGAAAAAGCGTAGGTGTAGTGCGTCAAGGCAAGAAAAATGTTAACGTCGAGATTCGAAAACGTCGTACGTATGTAAAACCTAGCGATGCCGAACAACCGACGGTTGAAGAAGTTGCTACTTTAGAAGCTGCGCCCAGCCCTGTTATTTCCGAAGTGGTAACACCCGCCCCTAAAGCTAAAAAATCCAAAGTACCGGTTGTTAAAACGAGAACCACCGACAAAAATAAATTGCTCACTGCCGCGGAACAATCTTTGCAATTAGAATTAACGGATGAAAGGCCTGGTCAATATACCTCTGACGATGAAGAGAGTGTATTGGAATTACCAATTGATAAATACGCTCGTAAAAAAGGCAGTGGCAAAGTAGAACATGCGTTTGAAAAACCAACCGCGCCCCTGGTGCGAGAAGTGGAAATTCCCGAATCCATCAAGGTGTCCGATTTGGCACAAAAAAT
>DATDVD010000112.1:0-3550 GCA_035290065.1 Coxiellaceae bacterium
CCTATGTACTTGCAATTTATTGAGCCGTCTAAACGATACGCCGATCTTATCGTTCCTCGCGGCGGCGAAAATCGTATTGCTATTGATATGATCCAAGCCAAAATGCGGGAATTATTGGGTCAATTGAAAAAATAAATTATAATCCAAACAGACGATTAAAATTTCCACTCGTTTTCTCTATTAATAATGAGACGTCTATTTGTCGCAATTCCGCCATAAATGCTGCGGTATATTTTAAAAAAGCAGGTTCATTTTTTTTGCCTCGCATAGGTTGTGGGGCTAAATACGGGGCATCCGTTTCGATTAATAAACGATCAAGAGGAACCTTTGCAGCCACCTCTTGCACATTATCCGCTTTTTTAAAGGTGACAATGCCTGAAATAGAAATATAAAAACCTAATGCAAGTGCTTGCTCCGCCACTGCCCATGACTCCGTAAAACAATGCATAATACCACAGGCTTCTTCTGCATTTTCTTCTTTCATGATGCGAATCGTGTCGTGAGGGGCGCCCCGCGAATGAATAATTAAGGGCTTTTTCACAGCACGCGCAGCACGAATATGGCGGCGAAATCGCTCAGGTTGATAGTGATTCCCATCTTCATGGTAATAATAATCCAATCCACATTCCCCTATACCAATCACTTTAGAAGGATTCGCCCATTCGATTAATTGTGTTTCAGAAGGTTCTACTTCTAAACGTTCATGCGGATGAATCCCTACTGTCGCATACACATCCTCATACTGCTTAGCCATTTGAAGTACGATTTCTCGATCGTCTAGCGAAGTGCCCACATTTAAAATAGTACCCACCCCTTCTGCGCGTGTTTTTTGTAATAAACGCTCTAAACTGCCTTCGTAAGGAACTAAATCCAACATATGCAAATGACAATGAGAGTCAATTAAGGTTTTTATGCCTGGCATAATAGCGTTTCCAATAAAAGAATGGGATTAACATTATTAGGACTCATCAGCATAGCTTTTGCCTCCAAAACACGATCTACATATTCAAACAGTGCATCAGAAGAAATTTTATTGGCTAATACTTTTAATTTATCCATTGCATCGCTATTAGCTACCGACGCCTGCGAGCCAAAGGATTTTAATCGGCCTAAATCCAATAATACTATAAACAATATCTGTAAAAACAAGCCGGGATTTTTTTTCACAAAATAATCCGAAGCTGAAACAATATTCAGTTCTCCCTTCCATTGTTTTAAAAGTGCCACCAATAAATGATTACGCAGCGTTAAGATATCTTCTCCTTGCCATTGCAATGCTTTTAACGGGGAACCACTGCTTAAAGCCAGTAATGTGGTTGCTTTCTCTGTTTCCATCTGCGTTGATAACCATTCAATGGCTTGTCTTGACTCAGGCAACGCAAAATAAAGACAATGACACCGGCTACGAATGGTAGGCAATAAACGCGCGGGGTCATCGCTGATTAAAATAAATAACGTATCCCCCAGCGGTTCTTCCAGCGTTTTTAAAAATGCATTGGAAGCGGCAATATTCATTCGCTCTGCCGGATAAATAAGCGTGACTTTATAGTGCCCTTGATTGGCACTTTTTCCAACGCGATCAATGCATTCCCGAATGCGATCCACTTTAATAGTTTTTTCATCGGTAATAGAGTAAAAATCGGGATGATGATCCAATACTGCTCCCGGTTTATCGCATAATATTTTTTTAGCAAATGCTTTTCCAAACGATAGTTTTCCACTACCGGCTGAACCGAATAATAAAATAGCATGCGGTAAACGATGGGTTTGATACTGCTGCTGCAGCTGCATCCATTGTTTTTGTTGCCATGGATAAGGAGCCATCATGATAAAACTTCTTCCATCACAGAAGCGACGGCTTTTTTTACATGCGTTAATGATTGGTCCGCCTGGATCACTCGATAGCGATGGGGCTGCAGGGTTGCTAATCTTAAATACATCTTTCTGACTCGCTCAAAAAAAGCTAAATCTTCTTGTTCAATACGATCTTTAGTACGCCGACGCATACGAGACTGTCCCACTTCAGCAGAGGCATCCAATAATAAAGTTAAATCTGGCTGAATATCGGCGCCTGTCCATTCTGACAATGCTTGAATATGATCCTGTGGAATACCACGACCTCCGCCCTGATAGGCAAAACTCGCATCCGTAAAACGATCCGAAATAACCCATTGCCCTTGAGCTAATGCCGGTTTAATCACACCTTCAATATGCTGTGCACGTGAGGCAAACATCAAGAACAATTCTGTATAAGGTTGTACAATCTCTTCGTACGATTGCAGCAATACCTGTCGAATGGCTTCTGCCATTGGAGTGCCACCCGGTTCTCGAGTGAGCACATAGGAAATATTTTTTTCTTCCAATAAAGACTGTACATATTTCCGCACCGTACTTTTACCCATCCCTTCTCCACCTTCCAAGGTGATAAATTTTCCCGCCTGTTCCCTCATGTACTTTTACCTAAAATATATTTTTTAATGGCTTGAAGATGTTCCGCATAGGTTTTAGAAAAGTGATGCGTTCCATTCCCTTGTGAAACATAAAATAAAAATCCGCGCGATTCAGCGGGATGAAGACTGGCATGGATACTGGCTTGAGACGGCATGCTGATAGGAGTCGGCGGCAATCCATAATGACGATACGTATTATAGGGTGACTGAGAGGCCAAATCTTTTTTTGTTAATAGATAACCGTATGGTTTGTTAATGCCGTATACCACGGTGGGATCTACGGCTAATCGAATGTGTTTTTTTAAACGATCCAACATGACACGCGCTACTTCGGATCGCTCAGAGGGCTCTGCCGTTTCCTTTTCAATCATTGAGGCTACAATCAATGCCGAATAGGAAGACCGATAGGGCAAACCCACTTGCCGCTGATCCCATTCTTGCTGCAGCACGGCTTCCATGTGACGATGCGCTTGACTCAAAATCACTTTATCGCTATCACCCCACACATAATTATACGTATCGGGGAAAAAATAACCTTCTGGCTTTTCTTTTCCCGCTCCTAACCATTGCATAATTTCACTGGGCTTCATCGCCGTCGTGGTATGTTGCAACAGGGGTGCTTGATCCAGCGTCTCTCGCATTTGCTGAAAGGTCCATCCTTCCAAAAATCGCACGGTGTGAACTCGAACATGCCCTACCACAATATCCGCTAATAACATCAATGGCGAGGTATCCGGCTTAATGGAATATTCACCCGTTTTCAGGTAATAAGCCTCTCCATTCAACTGAGAGAACCCAATCAATAAACGAGGATAAGGTAAAAGGTGGCGCTCGTGTAACTGGGCTGCAATGTTCGTGATATGATCGCCCCGATAGACAATCAAACTTTCTTCCTGCACTGCCCCCATAGGCCGTACGAGTTGGTAATACCAAAAGGTAATAAACCACAAGCTAGCCAATAAGAAAATCAATAGGCTGAAAAGAAAGGTTTTGTGGAGTTGTCTTCCCATGGTCTGGGAATTTTAGCAAAAATCGAAGGCTTATTCTTCGAATTTCTTAAAAATCAAGCTGGCATTGGTGCCGCCAAATCCAAAAGAATT
>DATDVD010000113.1:0-5965 GCA_035290065.1 Coxiellaceae bacterium
CTCGCCGCGGGAGATCCAGGAAGTTTTCAAGATGCTGTATGGCCAGATGGCCATACCCTCGAGGGTGTAGTGCAAGCCGCTGCTCCTACCGCAGACTCTCAATCCGGCAGTGTAGCGGGTAGCGTATCCTGGGCCTATCAATCCGAAGCTCGATTTTTGAGCCAGAAGAACTTTATGCCACAGCCTACGGAGGGAGAAAGAAATAAAAAAAGTTGTACTATTCGTTTTCGAGCGGATGGCACTACTCATTATTATTACAAAGAAGAAATGCCTTACGGTTACCTCCTGAATAATACTCTTCGACCTATCGCTACTATTATTTGGGAGGCAGAGTGGACGACGAACCCCACCAATCCTTTAGCGGCTCACAATATCCATATTACCCGAACCGTACGATTTAGAGGCCAAATTGCACTCCTCGGTCAGTCACTGGATGAAATATTATTTAACCGATTAATTGCTGCGGTTGAAAGTTTTAATACACGCACGGGCTTACTAAAGGATGGACCTGCTATTTATACCCGTTTCGATTTAAAACCCGCCACCTGGCAAAACAAAAAGCAATGGTTTAAACAAAATTGGCCTAAACTCCTTTTGATCGCAGCATTGGTTGCGGGATGCACCGTGGGTTGGGGATTTTTAGCAGCCCCTTTATTTATATTAGGTATTAAGTTGTATAGCTTGTTAGCCGTCGGGGTTATAGCCGGTGTGAGTTTTAGTATAATGAGTTGGGGAATTTCTCAATGGCGCCAGGCAGCTCCCAAAGAAGAGGAAATAAGAGCCGCCGCAGGTTGGGGCCGTCGTCCTGGGCTCAAAAAGCTAGATGACGCAGCGGCAGCCTCTTTTAATAGAGTTGGTCGTGGTGAGAGGAGACTCTCTCGTCATGGAGCTGGAGTAGTGGGTGCCTCCCATCTCATAGAGGGTCTTTCTCAAGGCCGAGCCGGTTCTTTGAGCGGAAATGAAGCAGAAAACGAAACCGATACTACAACCCCGCTTTTAGCAGTAGATCCACTCGACAAAGGTCATTCAAAACCCCCTCCTGCTTTACGATAGTTTTAATATCGCGAACCTTAGTAATTCTCCTATACTCTCTAAGAGTATTTCCTTTCATTAACCTTTTGAATTTAATACTACCTTAAGGTTAGGATAGTACAATGACAAATGGGGTAATCCATTTTCTAAAGGCCATTCCATGAAACCTATCGGTGTCTACACGGCAAGTAATTTTCGAAGAATCGATGCTGTTCCTGCTGTTCCTGCTGCTGCTGCTGTTCCTGTTCCTGTTCCTGCCGCAGCAGCAGGTGGTCCTCAGATGCCTTTTGCCCCTTTACACGAAGAGGAAGAAGCTTATCAGGCTGCTTTTAATCACCTCCAGGACCAAATTGGCCCTCGTGTTCAAAGAGGCTATCAATACATCTACCTTAAACAAGGTGTTCAACATCCTTCGGAGGAACTACTAGAGGATGAGCCTACTTTAAAACGCCATGCTGCAATGATAGATATGGAATGTGGGGCTTTCTCAACCTCTCTTATTTTTCTAACGATGAGAATTCAACAAAAGTTTCATGAAATCCCCGGTGATTATCTATCTTCTAGTCCGAATATCCAAATTACCATCGATGAGAAAAAAGATGGCAGTACTGACTATAAAGTAGCTTGTTACATGGAAGTGAAACAAGAAGGTAACGTCGTTGGAAAAATCTGGTGGGTTTCCGAATGCACAGTTTCTGCCGCCAATGTTGTTACGCAGGTTAATTCTCGTTTAGGCGCTGAAGCAGAGCGCACACCGGCGGGCGATCAATTTACCAGAGATTTTCAAGACCATATTGTTGCGCCAGCAGCATGGGCTGAACTGAGTCGCATCGTAGCCGAGCATGCAACACACCCTTGGCAGTTTGATATGGCCTATCAGAAATTTTACCCTCTTGGTACAGCGGATGGGCTTTTAACACACTTCGGTGATTTTACAAGGGAGGACCCATTAGCTCTGGCAATGGTTAAAGCGTATCCCCCTTACACACCAAGACAACTCCAATTAGTTCAAGATGAGCTAAGGGGCCAGGGGCCATTAAGCCGATTTTGCAAATTATTTGAACCGTTATTACCCAGAGACGTTTTTGAGAGAGCTAGGGCTTGGGCCGATCACGAAGGAGATGTTGCTATAGATCAGCCTACGTTAGACTCTCTTTTCCCTCCGGAAGTTAAAGCATTGCTTCCTTTCTTATGGAGAGGGGGACTTAGGAGTATTCCTAATGATATCGCTGGGTTAATGCACTGTGTTAAAGACATACCGAGAGATTTTACTGCTCATGAAGATAAATCTCAAACATGGACACGGGTAGAACGGACAGCTGCGAATTCTTATCGTATTCGTTTGCAGCGCATGGTGATATTGGTTGATCATCCCTCTGAGCGGGAATTGTGTCGTTTGCGATTTACCACCCAGCTTGATATTGAAAATGGAGAATACGCGGGTCGTGTTCCTGTTCATATTGATGTCTCCCATCCTCCTGATGCAGATCCTGAATTTATTGCGGAGGTTCGTAGAGCTTTTTATATAGATACCCCCGGCACTCGAATTCTAAGAAAACCCGAAGAAAAGGAAGCTAAACCTGAGATTCGGATGGGTACTATTCTTGAGGATGATATACCCATTGCCTCAGCGGTTGTGCCTTTAACGATCGATCTACCGAATGTGGATAATGCATTTTTAAGACGTTGGGTATATCAAGTTGATAAGGAAAGAGAGGGTGGCGAGGCGAAAGTTGTTGATAATTCGGAACGTCAGTTCGAAGCGACAAGAAGAAATTTAAGGAGTAGTCGACCTTCCATTCGATTGCTAGAAAGGAGGGAACTGCGTTTTATGACAGATGCGGAATTGCGCGAGTGTTTGCCAGTGATCTCCCATGAAGCCGGTTTTAATGAACTCTTGCTGAAACTTACCACTGCTCGCTCTCCTGGCTCTTTATTAGGCCATCTTCCAGAAGGAATACAGTTAGCGCCAGCCATTACAGATTTACCCCCTTTTACTATTGAAAAAACGGGTAATAACTATAAGGGTGTATATCGAGCTGTTTTTCGGCTACTTTCAGCAGAAGGTGAGAGCATTGGTTTCCTTTATTTTTCTATTCCCTTTCGTATTGAGGAGGGAGAAGTAAAAACGCCGCTTCAAATTCGTTGTTTAGTGAAAGCTACGGATATGGGCTTAGCAAGAAGATTGACGCAATTACGTCAAGAGCCTGCGGCATTGGATGGCTTTGATCCACAACGTCAGCCTGCTTTCTTTGTCAGAAGGGATGATGATCACCTAACCCCAGCCGATACCAATCTTCTTGAGGGGTACGATACTTCTTGGGGACCCCTTCAAGGACGTAGCCAGAGTGGATTTGGAGGTGGACCCTTAACAAGAACACCTCAAACAAGAAGCTCTGCCCCTCGTTACAGGCTAATGAGTGAAGTAAAATTAGGAGGAAGCCCTGCCGTACGAGGATTAGATCCTTCTGTTTTATCTACTCCAGAAGGAATGAGTCGGTATGAATATAAACAAGCGCTTGTAGGTTTTTCTACTCGGTATTTTAACACATGCAATTTTTCCTCTGTCGGTGAAATGGTTTCACAATTTGCTTTAGAAAGGGGAGCGCTTCCTGTTATACCGTCCACTTTGCGAGCACATTGTGATCAACTTCGAACGTTAGTGCCGGCTTCAGAAGGAGGCATTATTCGGCCACAAGTTGTCCAATGGATAGCGGAAGCTATACGCCTCTATGGAAAAGAAGTAGCCGTGTTAATAACGGATACGAATTTTCGTCGGGCCTTTAGTAAGTGGCAAGTGCCAGAGGGCATGTCGGATGCGGTTAAATTACACCGGTTTTTTGTAGGAACGTTATATTCCTTTGTCAAAAGTGGATTGGGAGAAGCTTTAGATACCTCCGCCGATGGACGTATGCTTCAATTTTTTACCACAGAATTAATGAAAGCCTTATTAGCGTTGCCCCCCGAGCTGATTGATGCATGGCGTACAGCGCGGGGTGAAAGTAAAAGTGCTGACCGTTTTGTAAAAGAATGCCAATTATTTGGGCAATTAGCGACGTGGGTAGAAAGATCTCCTCAACACGCCCAAGGGGGTGCCGGTGGGCCTGCGGTGGACGATTCCGCTCCTGGCCGTATGCGGGCTGTCTATGCGAATAGCGATCAATCTTTAGCTCGTGATATTAAAAATGCGGTGGTAGATAGTGGGAATATTGCTCAGGATAGTGAGGTGGCGGTATTAGAAAGTTTATGTCGCTATGCGCGCGATGAAGCCGTCTGGCCTCTTTTGAAGGGGAAGTTATTAGAAGAAGCTACGCCCACCCTATTAGGTCCGCGAGCTGCTCCTGGCAGCCAATTTGCTCAACACCGTTTGCCTTTAATTCGACAATTACGTTTTATCTTTGCCAATAATTTAACGGATCAATCTTCTTTATTGGCAAAAATAAGAGTCTTAAGTGAGCGTGATGATTTATTTACAGCGTTTGTAAGAGATTTGCGGAGAGATTTTGACGAAGCAGAGGAAGGAAGGGATAAACGCTTCATTCTTGAAGTGGGTTCACAAAGTGCTCCTCGAAAAAATTATGATCGTCTGATAACATTAATGCAGGCTTATCTAGTGGGGGGACAACCCGATCGTGCGTTAGCTCTTTTAGCGACATTGCCACCGGCAGAACGCGTATCCATAAGACTGTTGCCTGAAATGAACGCACAGTTTTATACGCCTCTCAAGAAATCTCTGAACGCGTTGATTCGGCAAGGCCGAATAGAGAAAGCCTCAGAGATTTGGGAGCAGGTTTCTGAAGAAGACCAAGCAAACATCCCGGACAGTCATCGACTGAGTCTTACTTTAATCCTGGCCAAAATTGAAAGTCGGCTTAAAGCCTATTTAGGAGATCGACAAGTCATTTTACCTGCTGAAGGGTTTGCTAATGGTGCAGCTATTGTAGAGTTTTACCGTGGCGCAGTACCGTTAGCCATCAAGACCGAACGCAATGTGTTATTTGCTTTTAGATTGTTAACGCTCATTCACGAATTAAAATCCCCTTCTTCGGGTCATGTTTATACGGATCAAGACTATGAAGCGGTGATTAACGAAACGATTGCCTTAAGGCAGGATGCACGACGTCGCGGTGGCCGCGGATTGAACATTGTTCACAGTAAGTTTGATCACAGATTAGGACGATTAGAAGGGTTTTCAAAAGCACCTCCACGAAGCCAAGGAACTCCTATTGAAACGGCTGTACTGGGTTTCCTAAAATCATTGGAAGCCGAGCAACGTCGTAGCAGCGTGCGCATCTGGTTCAGACGACGAGGCAATTGGCTGTTACAAAATTGGGGCAAAATAGTTTTAGTATTGGTTATTGCGGCTTTAGTAGGAACGGGGTGGGGAATTATACCCGCCTTAGCTTTTTCTGCGCCGGCTTTTTTATCTGGCCTTTTAGCAGTAAAAAGTGTGTTTACCGGTCTCGTGATGGGCGTTGGAACTTTACTAATCTCGCTGGCTGGCTGGTATGTGGCGGCTCGAGCTAAACATCACAGAAATCATAAACGAGAAGTGCGTGCGCAAATGTGGAGACAACAATCTCCTCCGGCAGTGGGTGGAGAGCGTCCAGGAGCCGCTGCTCTTGTCGTGGGAAGAGCCAGAATTTATCGAGGCCCTGGGGCGGCGAGGGGAGCCCCAGGTCAAGCGGCCGGCGTTGCTTCTCAGAGTGTGGCTGCTGCTATCCCCGATGCTTCTCGGAGTGTTGCTCCCGATGCTGCTCCCGATGCTGCTCCCGATGCTGCTCCTCGAAGTGCGGCGGCTAGTGCTGCTATTCCTGACGCTCGACCTTCAAGACTCCTTCCCAGTGACAGTAGTAGTGTAGGGAGTGATACCGCTGGAAGTCCTCCTGGCAGTGATGGAGAATCGGCGGAGTCCCGTGCATTTGAAAGGATA
>DATDVD010000114.1:0-2469 GCA_035290065.1 Coxiellaceae bacterium
TTTTTGCCTATGCCGTAGGAGAAGTGGAAGAAGGCTATTTACCTTCCACCCATAGTGAGACGTTGGATGTGTTTGAAACATGGGGATTGCCAACACCGCATGAGCGCAAAGTGGTGAAAGGTGAGCAAGCAGCAGAAGAATATTACCAATCTATTTTAAAAAAACGGGAAGCTCTACCTTATGAAATCGATGGCGTTGTGTTTAAAGTCAATGAATATGCTTTACAAAAAACTTTAGGATTTGTTTCACGAGCGCCTCGTTGGGCCGTGGCTTATAAATTTCCTGCACAAGAAAAAACAACGATAGTAGAGGGCATCCATTGCCAAGTAGGAAGAACAGGTGCTATAACGCCAGTAGCCCGTTTAAAGCCTGTATTAGTAGCAGGTGTCACGGTCAGTAACGCAACGCTGCATAATTTTGATGAGCTCGCACGAAAAGATGTGCGAGTCGGCGATACCGTGGTGGTTCGTCGAGCGGGAGATGTAATTCCTGAAATTGCCAGTGTGCTACTTCTTCATCGACCTCCTCACACAAAACCCTACAAAATTCCGAAAAAATGCCCTATTTGTCACAGTGATGTCATTAAACCCGATGGTGAAGCCGTAGCCCGTTGCACGGGAGGATTATATTGTAAAGCCCAACTCCGAGAAACACTTAAGCATTTTGTTTCGCGGCGAGCAATGGATATAGAGGGGGTAGGAGATAAGTTTATTGAACAATTAATTGATCAGCAGTGGATAAAAGATGTAACCAGTCTTTATCAATTATCCTCAACAAAATTAATGCAATTAGAACGGATGGGCGAAAAATCCGCGAATAATATTCTTCGCGCTATTGAAGCCAGCAAAAAAACTACATTACCTCGATTTTTATATGCATTGGGAATTCGCGAAGTAGGAGAGGCCACTGCTAAACAATTGGTTCAACATTATGGTGATTTAGAAAAAATCTTGCATGCAACCGTAGAAGATTTACAAGAAGTGTCGGATATTGGCCCCGTGGTGGCCGAAAATACCCATGCATTTTTTGCCCAACACCATAATGTCGAATTAATTCATCGTTTACAGCAGGAAGGCATTCATTGGGATAAAGTGAAACCCTTAAAAAAATCTTCTTTGATGGGGAAAACCTTTGTACTGACAGGTACGCTTAAGCAGTTTACGCGCGAAGAAGCTAAGGAAAAAGTAGAACAAATGGGGGCTAAAGTTTCAAACGCTGTTTCTAAAAAAACCGATTATGTGGTAGTGGGCGAGGAGCCCGGCAGCAAATACGAAAAAGCCCAAACACTTCACCTAAAAATCCTCGATGAAAACGCATTTATCACTCTTTTATCTGGAAATAAGTAAAAATATAAGTCGTCTGAATTTTCGACTCGCCTCAATCCGACCTAGAAAAACGTTTAAATACTCGCTTATTTCCTTAAGGGAAGCTTAATAACGTGAGTTTTTCCTATTCTGTTATAAAGCATGTTCATATCGTTTTGAGCTACCAAACCTAACTGGTTGATATAAATATGTATTTATTATTGATTTTTAAGATATTTTTGTCCATTCGCGTTTATAAAAAGCCTTGCTATCTAAAATTTTCTTGTGCTAGTATGAAAATATGTAAGGCAATGGAAAACCTATAAAATACTATACTACTGATGGTACACGATTAATAAGAGGATAGGAGAAAAAAAGTGTGTGTTCTAAAATCCCCGGCGCTTGTTGTGGTTATTACTTTTTTATTCCAGGAATACAACAAGCCATAGTCACATAACTTTTATT
The DNA here is from genome assembly GCA_035290065.1 of Coxiellaceae bacterium. GTDB lineage: Bacteria > Pseudomonadota > Gammaproteobacteria > Coxiellales > Coxiellaceae > DATDVD01. The sequence continues at coordinate 1,770 of DATDVD010000114.1, forward strand.
CACTCTGGGTACAACTAAGGTAGGTTTTTATGAGCTCCGCTTTACAAGACAACGCTTTAACCCTTCATATTCTAAAACAACGTTATTACTGGAAACGTGTTTTTTTACAACGTGAATTACCTATCCACTTACTTATCACCGGCGCAGGTATTGCTTTTCTACTCTCAGGTTTTACCTTAGGAGGTTGGTTACTTACAGCCACTGTGTTTGCTTATATTGTAAATTTTTCTTGGCACAAATTAACGTTTAGTAAAAACACGGGGGCTGTTATTGCATTAATTGTAGCGCTTATGTGGGGCGTCTTATCAGCCAATCGTTTTGTAGGCGATATTCATTTAATGATATTATTTGGTCTGGGAAGTTTAATCACTAACACAGTGTTATATATCGTAGATATTCCCGAGTTAATCGAAAAAGGATTAGCGAAAATTCGCTCGTTGATGGGTCAACCTATTCCTGGTATTGAATTATTGCCTCACACCGAAGCCCAAAAGAAAAATTCTTTTTTTGTAGTATTCAATGCATTTTGTTTTCTACTAGCCCTTGGCACGGCCTATGTATTAACGGAAGGTTTATATCATTCTTTAGCGAGTATTGCTCATGATATAGGCACCCTGCATATTATAGGCTTAGCCTTCTCGCCGGCTACTCCCGCTTTTATGTATACCATAGCCGCCTTTACCTTTATTGCTAATTTAGC
>DATDVD010000115.1:0-6426 GCA_035290065.1 Coxiellaceae bacterium
CTCCAGCTCCAGCTCCAGCTCCAGCTCCAGCTCCAGCTTTACTACCCTTACCCCCTGCTTCTCCAGAAAAACCGGCCGCTGCTGCCGCTCGTGCTGTAGAGACAGAGGAAGAGAGAGATCAGCGTTGTTTAATAGAGTATCTTCATGGCGAAATTGTCCGCATGGGAGGGCAATTGCATCAGCCGGGAAAAAGAGCTTCAGCGAGTTTAAGAGATAAGCAAATGAGAATAAGTGATTTTTGCGAGCGAATTTCGGCGGTATCCCATCCGTCTCGTGATCAATTGAATCACTGGATAAGACAAGCAGCAGAATTAGCCGCTCAGAGACGTCATCGCCTCTCATTTTTTAAAGCAGCGGATACGTGGATATCGTGGAGCCACGTGCATTTCCTTACCGACTCTGCCAAAGCCGTTCATTCACAGACACTCGGGCGTCGTTGATACCCCTACGTTTGTGGTACAATTTTTTATGCCCGATCTTAAAACACGCCTGTCAAAAGGCATCCATGCCTTAGGTCTTATTGTGCCGGTAGAGGCCCAAGAAAAGATGCTTCAATTTTTAACGCTGGTTCAAAAATGGAATCGCGTGCACAATTTAACCGCGATTACTGATTTACAAGAGATGGTGACCAAGCATTTATTGGATAGCCTAGCCATTCTTCCGTTTGTTCAGGGGAAACGCATATTAGATATTGGAACAGGAGCGGGCTTTCCGGGAGTGCCGTTGGCGTTGGCCTTACCGAATAAAACCTTTACCCTCTTGGATAGCGCCGGCAAAAAAATCTGCTTTTTAAGGCTGGCGAAAGAGGAGTTAGCCCTCTCTAACATAAAAGTTGAAGAAAATCGCGTGGAACTGTTTCACGATGACGTGGGTTTTGATACGATGGTATGTCGAGCGGTGGGGTCGATGGAAAAAGTTCTCGAACAGTCTCGGCATTTGGCGCATCCACAGACACGGTGGCTTTTTATGAAGGGACAAGTGACTCAAGAAGAATTGCAATCGGTAAATCAATCAGTTAAAGTCCATTCTCTTAAGCCCCCCGAATTAAATGAACAACGCACAGTGGTAGTGGTGGAAGGAGAAATGCGTGGCTAAAGTCATTGCAGTGGCGAATCAAAAAGGTGGGGTAGCTAAAACCACGACGAGCGTTAATTTATCTGCTTCCCTCGGCGCTATGAAAAAACGAGTATTGCTAATTGATTTGGATCCTCAAGGCAGTGCAACGGTGGGTTCAGGCGTTGATAAACGCACGTTGCAGAAAAGTATTAATGAAGTGTTATTAAATGAATGCACAGTGCCAACGGCTATTGTAAAAACCGAATGGCACTATGACATTCTTCCGAGTAACGGTGATTTAACGGTTGCAGAAGTGCGATTATTAAAATCCGAAGGACGTGAACATATTTTGCGAGAAGCACTTAATACGGTTCGCCGAGACTATGATTTTATTTTAATTGATTGTCCACCTTCCTTAAATATGTTAACCGTTAATGCATTAGTGGCAGCCGATAGCGTGTTAGTGCCTATTCAATGCGAATATTATGCGATGGAAGGATTGGCGAGTTTGCTCACGAATATTGACCGCATTCGGCGGGCGGCGAATGAACATCTTCAATTAGAAGGATTATTGCGCACCATGTATGATGGCCGAAATCGTTTAACGATTGAGGTGTCAGAACAATTAATGCAGCATTTTTCGGAGAAAGTGTATCACACGGTGATTCCTCGTAATGTTCGTTTAGCGGAAGCTCCCAGTCATGGTGTACCGGCATTAATGCATGACAAACAATCGCAAGGGGCAGTCGCGTATTTAGCATTAGCCGCAGAAATGTTGCGAAAACAAGAACAATTAATGGCACAGCCTGAATTGGCCGTAAAAGGAACCTAGTATGACAAAACGAGGGTTAGGTAAAGGGTTTGGCGATATGGGTTTAGCAGAATTGCTGAGTGATTCTCAACGTGCGCCGGACCAATCCACTATGCAACATGTAAACGTGGGGCAATTGCAGCGCGGTCGTTATCAGCCTCGTCGTGAAATGAGCATGGAAGGGTTACAAGATTTAGCAAATTCTATTCGTGCACAAGGCATTATTCAGCCGATTGTGGTGCGGCCCATGGGCGAGGGCTATGAAATTATTGCGGGTGAGCGTCGATGGCGTGCGGCGCAAATGGCAGGATTAATAGAAGTGCCTGTTGTAATTCGTGATATTCCGGATGAAGCGGCCATTGCAATGTCGTTGATTGAGAATATTCAACGCCAAGATTTAAATCCGATTGAAGAAGCCGTGGCATTGCAGCGATTAATTACCGAATTTGATATGACGCATCAAGGGATTGCTGAAGCCGTGGGTAAATCCCGTACGACGGTCACCAATTTATTGCGGTTATTAAATTTAGTGGCTGATGTAAAAAACATGGTCGAAAAAGGCCAATTGGAAATGGGCCATGCGCGTGCGTTGGTGGGGTTGGATGAAAAACGACAATGGGATGTAGCACAAAAAATTATTATTGCCGGGCTTTCCGTGCGCCAAACGGAACAATTGATTCGCGACGTTAACGAAGAAAAACGTCGTGTAGAGGAAACCCACGATCGCTCGGAGAAAGAACCGTTAGATCCAGATATTCAACGCCTCCAAAATACCCTGTCTGAAAAATTAGGGGCGCCCATCCAATTTTTCCATACGGCGAGTGGTAAAGGCAAAATGGTGGTGCATTACAACAGTTTGGATGAATTAGAAGGGATTTTGGCTAAAATTCGTTGAGCGTTGAATCATAAATAATACCTCTTTATTGGTATGGACGTAATCGATGGTAATAGTCGGGTGTTTATTTTTAAATACGCGAAATACCTCGTCCACAAATCCTTGTCCTACGGCCTCTATATTTTTAAAATCTAACGTGATGTGATTGAATTTCTCTAGGCCAGTCGTAATTCGTTTTGCTTGAGAACGAGAAATGTAACGTTCGTCTCCTAACTTAGAAAGCTCGACAAGAATATGGGTTCGGTCAAAACTTAATGTTTCAGGGTTTTGGTATTGTCTGAAAATATCAATAATATTTTGATGACTATTGAGGTTAAGAATCATTTCAACCATCGTGCCTTCCGTTTTGTGATCGGCCGCCTTTAAATACCAATCGTGTTGAATATTATCGCGCATATAGAGTAATTCATTCGCTTGAATGGAAAAATAATCAAAGGCTTGGGAAGAGAAAAAAATACCTTCACCCGTATGATTTTCGGGATCGGTGGTGACTTTCCCTTTAGCAAGTTCGAGGATGGCATTTTCTTTTTTTTCGAGATGAAAGGCCTGTTCAATTTTCCTGAAGATCCCGATGCCATTGTCAGCAATAGTGAGCTTTATGGAGTTTTTTTGCCATTGCATACTGGCTTTGATAAGTGTGCCGTTAGAATGGTCTTTTGCGTTATTGAATATTTCGGTAAAACCATATTCACAAATGGTGTAAATATTTTTTTTAAACTGAGAAATCGTAGGCTCAAAATAGGTTTTCCAGATGGAAAATTCATCGGATTTATCTTTTATTTTAAAAGATAGGGTTTTGAAGGGAGCGTCTATTAAATAATAACGGCTTTGGCGCGTGGTGCCCGTTTTAAGCACTTTTGCCTCCCGTATAAGCATTTGAAGATGGCGGTGGGCAGTCATACGGCTGATACGGAAGTGCTGAGCCGTATAGGTCACAATATTGCCAGGGTGGGCACTTACGTGGTTCAGGATGAAAGCCTTGATTTTATCAGGGGGAGTTGTCATAAAGACCTTATTTATAACACGTTATAATCTATATTGTAACATGTTATAATCAAAAACGCAATGTGGGAAGACGCTTGCCCCTCGGTTTAAAACCCTTTATACTCCGCCGCGATATTGGCAAAGGCCTTAGGTAGAGCGTGGCTCTCGGGACCTTATAACGCGGTGAAGTCTATTGCAAGAACTCGCAATAACCACACGCAGGGAAGCCTACCACTTAGTCGGACTACAGGCATTCGCGACAGCGATGGTTAGTCTCTATTGGCTTCTTTCGCAAGGGTATGGCGGGGCTTTATCCGCGTGCTTAGGCGGTTTGTGTTGTTTCTTGCCCAATTTTTATTTTGCTAGACAATTTTTCCGCCGGGTGACCGCACGGTTTGCCAAAGAAATTATTAAAGCGTTTTACTGGGGTGAGGTGATGAAGTTTATCCTCACCGGCTTAATGGTAGCGGCGATTTTGACGTGGATAGCAGTAAGGCCGGTACCCTTTATTACGGGATTTATTGGGGCGCAATTAGGCGTATGGTTGGTTCCTTGGGTTAAGCGATCGAAGACAGCGACATGAGTACGGAAAATCTAACGTCAGCCGATTATATTCAACATCACTTAACGCATTTGACGTTTAATTTAAAAACCATGACGTTTGATAGTAACGGGGGGTTTTGGACGTTAAACGTGGATACCCTTTCTATTTCACTTCTACTCGGTTTTTTGTTTTGTGGCCTTTTTTATTGTATTGCACGTCGAGCGACAGCGGGTATTCCTTCTGCTTGGCAAAATTTTGTGGAATTTGCGGTTGATTCAGTAGATAGCACAGTAAAGGAAATATTTCATGGGAATAATCCTTTAATCGGGCCGATTGCGCTCACCATTTTTGCGTGGGTCTTTTTAATGAACTTTATTGATTTAATCCCGGTGGATTTGCCACCGCGTTTATTATCCTTTGTGGGCGTGGAGCATTATCGTGCCGTGGCTACAGCCGATCCTAATTTAACCTTTGCGCTTTCGTTATCCGTTTTTGGATTAATTCTTTATTATAACGTGAAAATAAAAAAGCTTTCAGGCTTTACGAAAGAAGTATTTTCAGCACCGTTTGGACCGAAATTATTCCCCCTCAATTTTATTTTTCGGCTGATTGATGAATTGGTAAAACCGTTGTCACTGTCGTTGCGGTTATTTGGTAACTTGTTTGCCGGGGAATTAATTTTTGTATTGATTGCGTTATTGCCGTGGTGGATACAATGGACGGTGGGCTCTGTTTGGACCATTTTCCATTTATTAATTATTGCTATCCAGGCGTATATCTTTATGATGCTTACGATTGTGTATTTATCGTTGGCGCATGAATCGCATTGATGAGCACAGTAAAAATGAATCGTAGGGGCGAAGCCATGCTTCGCTCATTTAGAACCATGCACATTTCTCGAGGAAAGCATGATTTCGCCCCTACCTGAAAAAATGTAAAACACAAAGAGGAAATGAAGATGGAAGTCACACAAGTCATTGCAATTGCACAAGTCCAAGGATTCTCATCCGTGGCCGCGGCACTTCTAATGGGTTTAGCCGCATTAGGAACGGCCGTAGGATTTGGTGTTTTAGGGGGTAAATTTTTGGAAGGCGTGGCACGCCAACCGGAATTAACACCGATGTTAATGGGCCGTATGTTTTTAATGGCAGGCTTGGTTGATGCGAACGCGATGATTTCGATCGTGATGGGGCTTTACTTATTCTTCGCAAAAAACCCCTTCTTAGATGCCGTCATGGCCGCTTTAACAAAATAAGTGATGGTTGTGAGAGGAATGCCCGATGGATATTAATATCACCTTACTAGGCCAAATGATTACGTTTGCCATCTTTGTATGGTTTACGATGAAATTTGTGTGGCCTCCGTTAATGAAAGTGATGAACGAGCGGAAGCAAAAAATTGCCGAAGGCTTAGCGGCAGCCGAAGAAGGTGAGCGCAAATTGGAATTGGCGGATGCAGAATATAAAGCGCATTTGGTGGAAGCCAAAAATCAAGCCGCGCATATTATCGAGCAGGCCAATCAGCGTGCACGTCATATTGTGGAGGAATCCAAAGACAAAGCGCGCGAAGAGGGTGAGCGTTTAATGCAAATTACCGACAGCGAAATTAAAACAGCGGTCAATCATGCTAAAGAAGCGCTAACCAAACAATTCGCCACGTTAGCGATTGCGGGTGCTGAGAAAATTCTTCAGCACAATGTGGATGAAAAAGCGAACGAAAAATTATTAAATGAATTAATCCAAGAGATTTAACATGGCAGCATTAACCAGCCTCGCAAGACCCTATGCCAAAGCTGTGTTTCAAGAAGCACAGGGCCACGATGTTGAAAAATGGTCGACGCTTTTATCCGTGTTATCGTTTATTACACAGGATAAACAGGCTGCCCATTTAATTAAGGATCCTGAAATCTCATCGGAACATTTGGTGACCTTGTTTTTATCCATCGCATTAGACTATGTGCGTGATGTACGGGATGAGTTAAAAACACGTTTTGAAAATTTTTTGCAATTATTGGCAGATAATAAACGTTTAAATGTGTTGCCTGATATTGATGTGCTGTTTAAAGAATTTTTAGCGGAAGAGCAAAGAATTGAATATGTTTCCGTAGTTTCAGCAGCTCCTTTGTCACAGGCTATA
>DATDVD010000116.1:0-2445 GCA_035290065.1 Coxiellaceae bacterium
TGTATTGCATATCCGCTGCAGCAAAACGGCGAGTCGGCAGAATCACTTCACCGGTTAATCCCCATGGGCCATTATTCCAACGGCCATTCAAATCAACGCCACCCACACGATGCGCAATTTGATCGCTGGTATCGGTACGAGTAAATCCTTGGAAAACGCCGGCCGTTCTCACGCCATTGTCTCGGAACCCATCCGCATCAGCAATATTGGTAATATAACCAGCACCTGTTTTAAATTGGCCCATATTGGTTGCAAAATTATACGAAACGTTGGCACCCCCTTCGTTAATGGTGTTACCGCGTCCATTGGTATTGAGGGGACCGTGATAGGCGTACGCTTGTGCATTCCAATTGTTTTGCGCATAACCCACCAATGCGGTGCGTTGAGTAGATTGGAACAACGTGGCTGTTACAGGCGTGGTGATCATATAGCTACCGTATCGACCAAACGGTACATACATTTGACCCACTGTACCGTAGAAAGGTGTTCGGTTTAAATCACCAATGTTGATAAAAGCCCAGTTCACATATAACCGTGAGTTATCCACGCGTGACGTGTCACCGGTATAGGGTGCCGTGTTACGATCGTAGTCAATGTCCATAAAGGCATTTACCCAGGAGCTTGCAATCGCATTGATTTCAAACTCGGCATCACGCAAATCAACATCACTTCTGCCAGTACCATAACCCGAACTTACAAAAGCACGGCCTATGACATCACCGCTTAATTCGACGATCGGACGTGAAGCAAACGGTACACCCGCTGCATTAAATCGTTTTTCTAAAACAGAACGTTGTTGTAATAACTCTAAGTCTTGATTGATAGAAGGCAAATTAATCATTAAATCGCCAGCGGCATAATCGGAACGAATGCCTAGATAAGGTGTCGTGGTGACCACCATCATGTTGTTAGCCAGTAATGTTTTGTCATTGAATAAAGTGGATTCCGTGCTGTAATTCGCAAAAGGCGCATTCGCTTTTGGTTTTGCGGCAGGGGATGATTTCGTCGTTTGAGCGGCAAAACTGCTCAACCCGACCGCTACGCCCGTCGTAGCCATAACAATACGGAGAAAGGTTTTCATTGATTTACTCCTGTAACCATTCATAATTGGTAGAGAAAGACATGGCAGTATATAAAACTTCTTTAGGTGGGATCAACAGGGCAACTTTCGTTTGCTCTTTTTTTGCTCATTTCAGAATTAATTGTAAGGGCAAATTTCTTCCCATTGCCATGTGCCAGACGCTACTTGAGAGGGAACACCGCAGGTGACAATATTATTACTGCCATCATCAGCGGCAATCGCTTTTCCATCGCGATATAAGGAACAAACGGTGGCACCTACTTCATGCGTGAAGGTAAGGGAGGTTTTCACCGCTTCTTTAGTCGCTTTGCAAAAAGTTTGAACGGCACTGCCGGAATATGGGGCACGAGTGCCTTCTGGAAAGAAAATAATTTCGTTAGCCTGGGCTATTCCCACGGAAAATACCCATGCCATACTGAGAAATCCTATGCGAGGTAAAGACATGATTCCCTCTCCTTATCTTCCAACTCCTAAAAAATCCTGTTGCTTTCATATCATAAAGTTGAAGCAATGGCAAAGTGTGGCTAGAATGGAAATCTAACTTATTGATTGCGTAAGAATACTATGGCCCTTCCATTGATGAAAAATCGTTTTCAAGGTTTCTTACCTATCGTGATTGATGTAGAGACGGGTGGGTTTAATGCAAAAACCGATGCACTGTTAGAAATCGCGGCTGTGTTTGTAGATTTTAATGCCGAGGGTTTATTAGTGCCTATCGAAACGTATTGCAATCATGTGGAAGCGTTTGAAGGGGCGAATATTGAACCGGAAGCGTTAGAAGTAAATCGCATTGATCCAGATTATCCCTTGCGATTTGCGAAATCTGAATCTTATGTGTTGAATGAATTTTTTAATTTGGTGCGAAAAAAATTACATCAAGGGCAATGTCGTCGTGCGATATTAGTCGGTCATAATGCGCATTTTGATTTGAGTTTTTTGCAGCAGGCAATTGAACGGTGCAAAATTACTAACAATCCTTTTCACGCGTTTACTTGTTTTGATACAGCGACATTAAGTGCTGTGATGTATGGAAAAACAGTTTTAGCTCGCGCGTTGAAAGAAGCGGGAATTGAATTTAATAAAGAGGAAGCGCATTCGGCGGTATACGATGCTGAAAAAACAGCGGAGTTGTTTTGTAAGATTGTAAACGCGACGCAAAGAATTTAATTTTCACCCCCTCATAGATAGACCAAGCATAGCATCACACCCCTGCCTACTCTCCTATCCGCGTAGGGGCAGACCGTGGTCTGCCCATCCGAAATCTAAATCCTGTGCTACGTTCTTGGGCAGAGCACGCTCTGCCCCTACGTGGATGGGTCAAGCATAGCGTCGCACCCTTGCCTATTTCCCCCTCATCGTAGGGG
>DATDVD010000117.1:0-17891 GCA_035290065.1 Coxiellaceae bacterium
CCCTCAAGACAGCGTGTCTACCAGTTCCACCACTTCGGCATATTCTGGTCTCACAAAAAACCTTCTCTTCGTAGGGGCGGACCGTGGTCCGCCCGTCCTAACATTAAACCTTGCACCACATCCAGGGTCGATCACGATCGACCCCTACGAAAAAGAAGGTTCTTCTTCCTACTCACCTCTCTAAAAGAGGGAAGAGCTTAATTTTGTTCGGGTAAATCTAACACAGTGCTTTGCGCAGGTTTCTCTTTGGCGGCTAAATGCGTCAAACTAATACTGGTCACAAAAAATATCACCGCTAATATCACGGTCACTTTTACCAAAAAAGGCATCGCCCCTTGGCTACCAAACATGGAGTTAGAAGCTCCACCCCCAAAATTGGCACCCGCCGTTGCGCCCTTACCTTGTTGAAGCAACACTAAGCCCACAATACTAAGCGCTACTAATACATGCAAAATTAATAAGATGGGTTGTAACATCGGCCTATCTCTATAAAACTATTTACTTTTAGCGAAGCACCACCAATTAGCGCTCCATCAATGTTTTTCTGCTGAAAAAATCCGGCTGCATTGTCTGGTTTCACACTGCCGCCATATAATAAACGAATTTTTTCTGCCGCTCCTGGATCTATTTGTCGTAATTGCTCTCGAATAGCACGATGCACCGTTTCCGCATCCTCTGGGCTTGGCGTTAATCCCGTTCCAATCGCCCATACGGGTTCATACGCAATCACGATATCCTGTAAAGCACGGGGATTATCCCCAAATGTGAGCACCGCTTCAAGTTGTTCCGCGACTATTTTTAAGGTTTTTCCTTCTTTTCGCTCGCTTTCTGTTTCACCCACACATAAAACCGGTTTTAAGCCCACTTCACGCGCGCGATGAAATTTCTTTGCCACCATAGCATTGGTCTCACCAAAATACTGACGTCGCTCGGAATGACCGACAATGACATATTCACAGCCCACATCCACCAGCATCTCACCGGCTACTTCGCCCGTAAACGCTCCCGGTGTATGCTCAGAAAGTGTTTGTCCACCCCATTTCAAGGCACTGCCTCGGCATTGCTCCTGGCACACCCTTAAATAAGGGAATGGCGAAAAGACAGCCCATTCGACATGAGCATAAGAAGACATTTGAGAAAGGATACCCTCTACTAACTCACGCACACTGTCGCGAGTACCCTGCATTTTCCAATTTCCAGCAATCAACGGACGGCGCATACCTACTCCCTTAAGGGCCGCCATTCTAACCAACTCCCAACCGACTTACCAGAGGCCGCCGATAGTTTTCCCACCCAACAACCCCTCCCTTATCCTAAACAAAATCTTATTTCCCGTTCTAATACGAAACTCTGCTAATACGTTTACGTTTTTTGTAGGGGCAGACCGTGGTCTGCCCGTGCGAAATTTAAATTTTATGCAACGTTTTGGGCAGACCACGGTCTGCCCCTACGGGAAGAGGGAAATGGGAGGGGGCCTGGGGCCCCCCCCTCCGGTCACACAAATCACATGCCATGACGCCGCATCGTCTCCCCATAAGCCTCCATGGCTCTATACAGGGGAGAGGCCCCCTCCACTGCCGCTTTCCATAACAAGGCCTCCGGCCCTTTCACGATTTTCACTGCTTCAGCTGCCTGGCGCGGGGAAAACTCCGTCCGACGGAAGGTGCGCAAGCGACGCACGAGAGAGGTTCGTGCCGCATTTTTTGCTGCTGCGGATAATACTCTCTCACTAAATATGGGAGGTGGAGTAAGCATTGCCAGACCTACCGATACTATTTCCCGAGATTCACCCGGCTTTTCAGCGCGTGGTGGCGTGCGAGGAGCTTGGCTTGCAGGCTCCCCAATAGGCTCAATCTTTACCACCATCAGGGAATCTGCTGACCTAACCGAGGCAGGCGAAGAGAGCGAAGCAGGAGAAGCCGCAGCCATAGCAGGAGTCAATGCTCTTGCAGCTCCGCGTAAAGCCGAGGCCGCTGCGGTAGGGCTCCTTAAAGCAGATCCCCGTCTCTCGTGCACAGCCCTCACCTGTTCCCGAATAGCCTGTAGACATACCGGCTCCAGCAGAGCCGGCATCGCTTCTGCAGAGCTCATTAAAGCAGGCGCCTGTCTCTCCTGGGCAGCACTCATCCGGCTCCGGATAGCTTCCAGGCGCGCCTGCTCAATAAGACGCTTTAATTCCGTCGCTTCCCTATTACCAGGCTGAAGTTGCAATACTACTTGACAATCCACCAGGGATTCTTCGTGTCGGTTAGAACCGAATTTTGCACGTGCTAGCAATAAAAGAGGATCCACCTCTTTACACTCAGGCCCTACCCAAGTCTCCAAACAAAGTTGAGCGTCTTCATATTGTGTTAATTCCACTAAACATCGAGCTAATTCCAAACGGGCTCTTATCATCTGAGGATTAATCCACAACACTTCATTAAAATCGCTCAAAGCGCTTCGATAATCTTTCATTTTCTGTTTTGCTTGGCCACGAAAATAAAAAGTTCTCCACCATAATTCTTTCACAGGCACACTTTCTCCTGCATCCCACTTAGCAATAACCTCAGAAAAATATTCGATCGCCCGGGAATAGTCTTTTCGTTCATCCACCGGAGAATATTCTTGTTGATAAAAATACGATAATGCTCGGTAATAACACGCTGGAACATTGTTAGGATTAATTCTAATCACGTGGTTTAAACAAAAAAATGCTCCCTCATATTTTTGTTGCTTTATCTTCGAATCAACTGCAACCGTTGCTTGCATTCCATACACGTCAGCTGCGGCACGCCAGGCTTCTTCATGGTCATTCATGTGGGTCACCGCTTCCAAAAAATATCGTGACGCAGAAAGCAAATTACCGGCTGCTTTAAAGGCCAATCCTAGCGAATAATAATACTCACCCTTAGGCAGCTCTTTATTAGCAGCATCTATTGAAAGAGCTCTTTGTAAAAGTCGAATGGCTTGCCCATACTTCTTAGCTTCCAACTCTATCCTGCCCCATTCATAAAAAGCACGAGCATTATTCACTCCAAGACTTAAAACTCCCTGCACTTCTTTTCTTGCCAACGCATGGTTCCCTGCTAATCGCAATAAAGCCGCTTTTTTTAAACGAGCCTCTTTATGGGAACGATTACACCGCACCACATGACTATAGTGCTCAAACGCTGCTCGATACCGTTTCAACGCCTCACAGCTTTGCCCGGCTAAAAAATAAGCGTCAACACAGTTGCGATCTACCCGCAGTATAGAATTGAGCAACGCAATGGCATCCCGGTATCGACGAGCGGCAAAAGCTTCTCGAGCCGCTTCTAAGAACGTAGGATCATAAGAGGATGGAAGAGAAGAGCGCATACAGACTCCTTGTAAAATGTGGACTAAATTATACAAACATAAACCAGCACGTCAATCTCAAACGTTATCTCTGCACAAGTTCCCGAATAGCCTGTGGAAAATACTAAGGAATGGAAAATCAAAAATGGCAGGCTGACTCGAACACAGCAAAAATTCAGATTTTATAAAATCACAGAAACCGAGACAAAAAAAAGCCGCGGGAGTCGCAGCTTTTCTATTTGGTTTGGTAGGAGGTCTGTCTTGAGCATCCGTGCTCAAATATTGTATCCTTACAACACAGACCTTAAACCGCCTTGATCTAATTCAGTAGATTCAAAGCCCAGTATGTTAGATAAGTGTCCTTCCTGAACATTTCGGCCATCCTTAGCCGCCTTTTCTAACCTACCGATTCCCAACGGGAATGATGACAATCTATCAGACTGCTTCGAGGAGACAAGGTGGATTCCCTTCCAAAACACCCCCACATCTAGGGTATAAAATGTTTTTTGTTTTTTATCAATGGGTTAAAAAATACTTAGTTCAAAAAAAGATCAATTTTTGTATAAATACTGAGCATAAATAGGGGGAATTTCCTACAGCTATGGTCAGTTTCTGCTCAACCCGATGGGGGTTAATTATTGAATGCGAGAGTGTCCCAACACCCCTTGAACGTACAATTGATACGCCAAACGGCCTTGAAAGCTTTCTAACTGCTGTTTAAGCACCAGACGCTGGTTAAGCGTAGCGTCAGAATAACGGCCTGGTGTAACATTTGTAATTTCCACGAGTCCCACACCCGTTTCCATCGGCGCTAAAGCAATAGCAGGGTGTTTTAAATCACTAGCAGGAGCCGTATTAAAGGCGGCTTCCCGAACGGCTAAAGGAATGTCTTTGTTTTCACGACTCACCGCTTTTTTTGCCTGCCACGTAACGCCATATTTTGTAGCCACAGCAAAAGCCGGTAACCCAGATGCTAATTCCTGTTGAATTTTTTCTGCCGTTTGTTGCGCCAATTGCATCGCTTGTTGCTGCTGCAAGCGATTTATAATTCCCTCTCGCACTTGGACTAACGGTGTTGTAGTTTGATCTTCATGAGCGACCACACGCAATACAATCAAGCTGCCGTCTTGCAACTCAATCGGCTCACTATTATTTCCTTGATTTAATACACTCTCACTAAACACAGCCGCCAATACTGCCGGTGTATCCAAGGATCGATCAAACGTATCGCGCGTAATCCATCCACTGGTTTGAATCGACAATTGCAAAGCTTGAGCAATGGGTTGTAAGGTATCTGGGTGTGTATAGGCCAAATCCGCTAATTGATCCGTGCGTGACGAAAAATCATTATTAACTTTTTCTTCGATCAATCGTTGTCTAATTTCCGTTTGCACATCTCCGTAAGGTCGCACTTTTCCCTCTTTTATTCCTAATAATTGGAACATATGCAAGCCGGTGGATGTTTGAAACGGCGTGCTCACTTGGCCCACACGCATTGCAGTGAGGCGATCACTATAATCCGAAGGAATTTTGCCTTGCACTAACCACATTGTTTGTCCTTTCAACGTCTCAAATAATTTTCCTGCCTTCAACTGTTGAACAGAGTGATCCATTTGCTGTTGCGCTGTTTTTAATTCTTTAGCCGTCGGATCGCTGGGCAAAGGAATAGTCACTTCATTTACTTGCCATTGCAGGGGTGACGTAAATACCTCTACGTGATCTTGATAATAACGATAGACATCACGGTCGGGAATAGAGACCGTTTGACGAAGACCTGACGAAGATAAACGCACATACGCCACTTTCACTTTTTGAGGCACACTGAATGCTTCTTGATGCGCTTGATAATAGCGCTCAATCGCTTCCGGTGAAATTTTAATACTCGATAAAAATTGAGACGCCAAAATCACCGCATAACTGATATCGCGTGTTTCCATTAAAGAAGCATAATAATTATTAATAGCTAAGGGCGTTACAAATTCCGTTGATTGCAACGCATTCTCCATTTCACTACTTAATAATACTTCGCGAACTTGAGCTTCAAATTGTTCGGTGGTTAATCCATTGGCCATTAAAACTTGTTGATAGCGGGCACTAGAAAAATGCCCGTCCGATTGAAAAGGAGGCATGTGCTGAATAAACGACGCAATTAAGGCATTAGGCACTACAAAACCCATCGCCAAAGCCTCTTGTTCCAATGCTACAGCTTCTATGCGACGTTTAAGGGCTAAAGCGTTTAATGCCTTGAGTTGCTCATCCGTGAATGTTTGGTTGGGATGATTTTTTTCGGCTTCAGCTTTTAATTGCTTATACAATTGATTGACACTGGCCTCGGTAACGGCGACCCCGTTAACCACCGTTTTTTTGCCGGAGTGGGAAGCATTACTAATGTAGTACTCAACGCCCCACATTAAAAAAGACAATGAAAGCAACCCGATAATTACGGCTGCTATCCATCCTTGTGTGTGTTTACGTATACTTTGCAACATAACTTAATAATGGCGGAGTGGACGGGACTTGAACCCGCGACCCCCGGCGTGACAGGCCGGTATTCTAACCAACTGAACTACCACTCCGCGATAAAGAAAGGTGTCCTGGGTAGCGGAAGCACAACAAAATGGGTGCTGTAGGGATCGAACCTACGACCCTCGCCTTGTAAGGGCGATGCTCTACCAGCTGAGCTAAGCACCCAAAAAAATCGCCCCGGTTGTCTCAGCAACAACCGAGGCGAAAAAATAGCTTAAATAAGTTCTTTAATCAAGCAAAAGTTATGCGGCTACGCCTTCTGCTTCATTGACAGAATCTTTTAATTTTTTACCCGCTTTAAATTTCACATTATAGCTAGCAGGGATTTTCATCGTTACGCCTGTTTGCGGATTACGACCTTGGCGAGCAGCACGATGGCTGCGAACCAATGTTCCAAAACCTACTAACACAAGAGAGTCGCCTTTGCACAACGCTTCCGTAGAAATCTCTAACATTGAGTCTAATGCGCGTAATGCATCCGCTTTCGATAAGCCAGCCCGGTTGGCCATTTCATCACACAGTTCTGCTTTATTCATGTCCCGTCAGTCCTTTTTTCATTATTAATTCCCTGGAGCAGCTATCAATGCCGACTCCCGCCTAATAGCAAAGCCAAGCCTTACTACTGCGCTATTAAAACAAGGGGCTTAGCGTACTGTCAAGGCTCTTCTCAGAAAGAGTCCTTATCGTCCTCCGACCGTAATCTCCGAAATAAGGAGACTCGGCTGCCCCACGCACACAGGAATGGATTGACCCGATTTGCCACAGGTTCCAATGCCAGGATCCAACGCCCAATCGGCCCCTACGTGGGTAACTTTCTTTAATACCTCCGGTCCTGAGCCAATTAAACTGGCGCCTTTAACGGGGTGTGAAATTTTGCCGTTTTCAACCCAATAGGCCTCACTCGTAGAAAAAACAAAATCGCCCGAGGTAATATCAACTTGGCCTCCGGAAAAATCGACGGCATACAAGCCGCGTGGCACTTCCGCTAACATTTCTTCTAATGATGATTGGCCAGGCTCCAAGTAGGTATTGGTCATGCGAGGCATGGGTAAACACGAATAGGATTCACGCCGTCCATTGCCGGTGGGACGCGTGCCCATTAAACGGGCATTCAAGCGGTCTTGCATATAGCCCGTTAAAATACCGTTTTCAATTAATACCGTTTTCTCGCCTAAAATTCCCTCATCATCCACGCCTAACGATCCTCGCTGTCCCGGCAACGTAGCATCATCCACGACCGTGCATAAGGGAGAAGCCACTGTTTTTCCCATTTTATCGGCATACGCCGAGGTTTTTTTTCGATTAAAATCCCCTTCCAGCCCATGTCCCACTGCCTCATGCAGCAAAATACCCGGCCAACCAGGGCCCAAAATAACAGGGAAACACCCTGCCGGTGCAGGCTTGGCTTCCAAATTAACCAACGCTTGTTGAACCGCTTTTTCAATCCATTGGTCACACAACGATGGCGTAAAAAATTCATAACTGCCCCGTGCACCACTGCCGCCGCGCCCTTTTTCCATCCGGCCTTGGTGTTCTACCAATACGGTAATACTTACCTGCACCATGGGACGAACATCAGCGGTTAATTCTCCTTCTGAATTGTAAATCATCACTACTTCATAGCTTGCCGATAAATGAGCCATGACTTGTTTAACACGCGGGTCTTTCGCACGCGCTTTAGTATCAATACTATTTAAAAAGGCAATCTTATCCGCATCTTTCCAGGTAGTGAGAGGATTAAGGGTGGGATATAGCGCATGCTGGCGTTTAGCCATGTCAACGGCTACAGAACGGGGTTCCCCTAATGCCGCAATAGAAGAAGCCATTTTAGCGGCGCGCTGTAGAGCATCCGGTGTTACCGCCTCGGCAAAAGCAAATCCTGTTTTGGCGCCACTGATGGCACGAATTCCAAATCCTCGTTCAATGGAGTAGGCACCCGTTTTAACGAGACCTTCTTCCAACATCCATGCTTCTGATTCATGGTGTTGTAAAAAAAGATCGGCATAATCAATGCGAGGACCAAGCGCTACGCCCAAGGCTTGTTGCAGGACAAGGGGGGAGAGAGCATCGGGCTCTAATAACGCATCGCTTGCAATGCGAAGAGAAGATTCAGGTGTTAGTGTTTGGTTTTTCATGATTGTCTGTCGGATCCAAAGGAGGGGTATCCGGATGGGGTAAGTTTACCACACCCGATGATTTCCATGTACCTCTAACATGATAGACGTGCTGAACTGCTTTACTCACACCCGGGCTCACTAATTTATTCACCACCCACGTAGCAGCACCTACCAACGGTCCTCCGGCAATAGTCGCTAATATAGGTAAATTAGACGTCACATACGGAGAAACTTTAACCTGCATATCATAATTTTTTTTCACATAATTAATGTGCCCATTAGCATCAATGCGGGCCACAGGCCCATTTAAATAAATATTTTGAGACGTGGCACTGCCATTGTTAAAAGTAAAATCTCCACTTAATTCGGTAAAACTAAAACCTGATTGCGATAAATCAGAAAAATTTAAAGAAAAATGATGAACCAAATTTTGCAAACTAAATAAGTTTAGCAGTTGACCTACCCCAATTTCTTCTTTTGCACTTTGACTGAGATGTATAATCGTTCCGTTTTTTAAATTTATTTTTAAATACCCTTGAAGTTGTTGAACAAGAGGTTTTAAAGGAGAACCTGGCCAATTAAATGAAAAAGCGGTGTTGCCTTCGCCTTTCACCAAAGTTCCTGTTAAATTCCACTGATTGAGTAATTGACCCATATTGCTCGTGTCTAGCTGCCCTATGATACTGGTTTCTTCTTGTGTGGCAGATTTTGTCCATCGACCAGTGGTTTTTAATGTATAAATGGAAGAAGATAGATCTAATGCTTCAATATTAATTCCATCTCCCAAAGGTTCTGTTTTTAGATTAAGAGCGCCTATGTATTTTTTCTGGTAATAGAAATCTTGAATAGCAATATCTAACGGGGGCAATTCAGCAGCATTAAAGTTGGTCTTCGTGCCATCCTGGAGCAACAGACTATCATCAATATATAATCGTTTTAAATTGGCAGTAAAAAGATTATGTTGCCAATCACTACGAGAAAATTTCAATTCTCCCTCAATCAGCGGTGTATTTAATTCCACCACCCACCAGTCTAATTGGGGCATAAAACTGAGAATAACGGACCGAAACTCGCGGTTAAACGCTTTTAAAACATCGGTCTTTAAATCAACTTGTGTTAACAGCGTAGAGGAGGAAGCATTGGCTTGAAGTTTTTTAACCAAGGGTTGCCAATCTTGCCAATTAAATAAAGGCACGGTGAGTTTAAAGAACAAGCCCGATTCATCCGGATAATGAGCCTTCTCTCCGCCTAATGCAATTTCACCTTGAATAAATTTCATCACCCCCTTCACTTGATCAAATCCAAGGGAAGCGCTGAGTTGATCCCCATACTGAGCCTCCAGTTTCAGAGGCCCTTGGGATGGCATTTGCACCATCGCATGGAGAGGAACTTTTTGATCCGAAGTTTTTTTATAGAGATTTTCAATTTGGATTTGAATGCCTGATAAATCACTGTCTAACGTAAACGTACAAGGTAAATTAACATTATCATCGGGCAACGTTAACGTAGCAGAATACGCCGTTTTCCCACTCAAATAAGACCATTCAAAAAATTCTTTATACTGATTAGCTAACCTCTCTGTGTTGAAATAACCTGACAAAGAAAATTGCAAAGCAGAAGTAAGTTCCCCAGGTGTTAGAGTCTTGATATCAATCACAGCAGGTTCATTAGCCAATTCCGCCGTCACGTGGTTAGCGGTTAATGAATTGGCTGTAAAATTAAATTGGCCCTCAATAGCCTTTAACCCTATATTCCATGCCGGCACCTGTAATTGAGCCGCTTTGGTAGTAATGCGGCCCCATAAAGAGAGCGGCAAATTCTGCGTTAAAGGAATATCCATTTTTAGATCCAGCTGCATTGGCCCTGTCATGGTTACCATTTGCAAGTGTTTTCCTATTTTTAAAGGAGTGGCTTTTAAAAAATTTACTCCGTTGTCTAAATTGCCATCGTTCACTTCACCTACTAACGTTAAATCAATATCTTTAAAACTATTAATATCGGCCGTTACTTGGGTTAAGTGATTACCGGTAATATATCCATTGGCTTCATAAATATGCATGGCATCATTTTCAAAATCCATATGGCCACCAATATGGCTTAGCGCGGGCCACTGATCTTGATAGCGAAGATCAACGTCGTGTAGTTGAGTATCTACTTCGAAATGACCTTGATGATGAGAAAAAGGGAAACTGTCTAAAGGACCACGTAATACCAGAGTACCTTCTTTAATACTCCCTCGAGAAAACGCAGTGGATAACCACCGATAACCTCCCGGAGACATCGCCCGATCAGGCAAGTATCGAACTATCTTTTCTACCCGTTCTAGATTTAAACCGGCTAATACATCGACGGTTGCTGGATGCTGACTAGAATCTTCTAATCTAAAAGCCCCCCAATAATGCATATTACCATCATTCAAATCAATAATAGGAACCTGAACTTCCCACTGCTCATTCAATTTTTTCCACTGGGCCACTGCTTTCACCTCACTCCACATCGGTGAGTGAGAAAATAAAGTGGGGAAATCAAATGTCGTATTATGGCCCGTCAATGCCACGGCTCCCTGAGCAGGTGATATAAAGACAGTACCACTGACATGTGAAAAGCCAGGAAAATTTTGCCACGGCTTCATACTAAGATCTTTAAATTGAGTGACTACGCTAAACGAGTTTGCATTCGTGTGCTCCACAGTAACATCATATAATTCGCCGCTTGGCTTAAGTGTTTCATAGATATCTTCTGCTTCTTTTGGCCATTCTCCCACCGTCGTTGCTAATGCTTGAATATCGTCTAATCGTAAATAACCCGCGTATAAAAGCTGACGAGAAGATTGTGCATTAGTAGGATAATAAGAACGAAAAGCAAGCTTTTTTTGTGGCCAAATACGATGGTTAATAATTAACGATAAATTATCTCCTGTCACACTCCAACTGTCTGTTAATCGCTGCCACGCAAAATTACCTCCCAGCTCATCAATTAATAGGGATTGAGACGTATTAGGTATTTTAACTTTAAATTGCTGCATTTTTAAATGAGCTTGAAGTACTTTCCATTGTCGTTGCTGCCACTGCCCCCATATTTCAATCGATGCTTTACCCATTTGCATCATATAAGGTTTTAAACGATCCGCCAAAGCAGGATACTTAAGAAATTTTTGAATAATGCCTTGGTTTCCACTCAAGTAAACATCTGCTTTAAAATCCTTTTGTCCAAAATGAGTATTTTTAAAGCGAGCAAAAAATTTAAACACAGAAGGTGTGCGAGATTGTAAAACAGCAAAGGCGGCTAAATAATGTTTGCCAGAATCCATTCCTATTTTAAAATCCAAATCTGCAATATTAACGTTAAATCCTTCGGCAGAATGATAATAAATACTCACATTCTGAATAATAATTTCTCCTTGTTTCAATAACCATACCCACGCATTTCCCACCTCCTGGCTATTATCAGAAGCCGCCATAGAATTGGGTACTTTTGCACTTTGAGGAAGACCTTTTAAATGGAACTTTCCCGTGTCATCATAATAAATATCCAGATGCGTGCCGGAAAGAATTAACCGTTGCACCCGCAATTGCCAATACCACAGTGTCTTTATTAAATTTAATTCAACCAACAAATTTTCAACGTGAAGCACAGGATTTTTGTGATCCTTATCCATCAATTGTACATCTTCAAATTCCAGCGCTGGCTCAAAATTATGCCATTTTGCTCGAACTTTTCCGATACTCACGGGTAAATTAACAGCGCGACTGGCCCACTGTTCCAAATCGGCTTTATGCTTAACTAATTCCGGTGTTAATAGACGCGTGATATTAAGAACAATCGCAATAAAAATAATAAACACGGATACGCTGAAAAACGTCCATTTTAGGCCAGAATGAAACCATTGCTTTAGCCTGGAAGGAAAAATGGTCATGAAGTGTTTCCACATTTAGCGATCCACGGCCATATCAATGCCGTGGTCACCACCGCGGGCCATAGAATTTTTGGAGTACCTATTCCCGAATATTTAATAATCCAATAGAGAACTCCGGCATACACCAAACTCAATATTCCGATCCACACCGCTTGCTGCACGACCGTCACACTGCGAATACGTCCGCTATAATGCCCTAAAAAATATAAGGGAATAACTAATGCTATGACATGGGTTCCCAATAAATTGCCGTGTAATAAATCCAATACTAATCCCGTAATAGCCACCAGTAATAATTGTCCTTGCAACGATTGTTTTAAGACACGTACCATCAACAATCCGAGCACCCAAAAAGGCATCCACAGAGCAGCCTTAGGTGACAGCGGCAAAATCGTTAAACACAATGCCACAATCCACATCAACCAAAAAGGCAACCCTTTATGACGACTCACCAGCGAGTGGTTAAAGTTATGCATCGGGTTTTCCCCCAGCGGTCGATGGAACATGAGACTTAGGTGACAATAAAATAACATGCTGCGTACTGTTAATATGGGCAGCCGGGCTTAAAATAACTTCTGCAAAACGACTGCTCTTCTCGCGACCGAAATACGTGACTTTACCTACGGGATAACCTGCTGGATAAATACCGTCCAGCCCCGAGGTAACATAAAGATCTCCCACTTGAATATCGCTGGTTTCCGGAACGTATAATAATGTTAATTCCGGTGCCGGTCCTTTTCCTACTGCAATTGCTCGCAATCCGTTTCGATAATTTTGAACCGGCACAGCACTTTGAGGATCGGTTATTAATAACACTCGGCTCGTATAAGGCTCTACTTCAACTACCTGCCCCATCACCCCATAACCATCTAATACGGGTTGACCTTGAAAGACATGACGGTTAGTGCCGCGATTTAACAAAATAGTTTGAGAATGAGGATTGGTCTCCACCGACAACAAGCTCGCAATCATCATTTTTTCTTTTACATAATGACCCGAATGCAATAATTGTTTTAACTGCGTATTTTCTTGCTTCAGAATAAGCATGCGTTGCAACTGAGCACTTAATAATAATTGATGCGCCCGTAATTCTGCATTTTCAGACACTAATTGCTGCTGACTCATCGCACTATTTTTTAACCAAGAAAAAATTTTAAACGGGGTGCTTACGGTATATTGAATAGGTAATACAATAACGGATAAAAAAGCCCGAAGTTGATGAAATCGATTCCATTGATGATCCATCACCATTAAAGCGAAGGAAAACAACATCAGTACAATCACACGCAATCCAAACCAAGGACTGCGTTTAAAAATGGTTTGCATTCACGCTCCAACGTTATGGAGTTGAGCCTATTCCTTGGACAAAAACTGCAGTCCCATTTCAGACATTAGTTCCAATGCCCGACCGCCTCCACGCGCTACACAGGTTAATGGATCTTCAGCTACCACGACAGGCAAACCAGTTTCCTCCATTAATAAGCGGTCTAAATCACGCAAAAGAGCCCCCCCACCGGTCAACACCATGCCACGTTCCGCAATATCCGAGGCTAATTCAGGCGGAGTTTGTTCTAAAGCTGCACGAACAGCGCCCACAATACCCGCTAATGGTTCTTGCAGGGCTTCCAACACTTCATTGCTGTTGAGTATAAAACTCCTGGGTACCCCTTCCGCTAAATTTCGGCCACGCACTTCCATTTCTCGTACGTCTTTAGTGGGGAAGGCTGTTCCAATATCTTGTTTAATGCGTTCAGCGGTGGTTTCGCCAATTAAGCTGCCATAATTTCGACGAACATAGCTGATAATCGCCTCATCAAAGCGATCGCCTCCAATTCGAACGGATTCGGCATACACCACACCATTGAGTGAAATAATCGCCACTTCTGAGGTACCACCGCCAATATCCACCACCATAGAGCCGGTAGCTTCTTCCACCGGTAAACCGGCACCAATGGCAGCTGCCATTGGTTCTTCAATTAAATACACTTCTCGCGCACCCGCTCCCAAGGCTGATTCACGAATCGCCCGACGTTCTACTTGGGTAGAACCACAAGGTACGCACACCAATACATGCGGGCTAGGTCTTAAAAATTTGTTTTCATGAACCTCATGAATAAAATGTTGAAGCATTTTTTCAGTAATATGGAAATCGGCAATCACCCCATCTTTCAAAGGACGAACGGCATAAATATTTTCCGGCGTACGGCCTAACATGCGCTTAGCATCCACACCCACGGCCACCACTTGGGATGCCCCCGAAGAGTCTTTACGCAAAGCCACCACAGAGGGTTCATTCAACACAATCCCCTCGCCAATGACATATATCAACGTATTGGCTGTCCCTAAATCAATGGCGATTTTTTTAGAAAACATGCTACGAAAATACTTGAACATAGAGGCGTCCCGCTTTTATTGAATAAACCATTAACCCTGGATAATTGTAGAATACAATTATTTAAAATGTAGGCTACTTTAACTGAATTTGCCAATAGAGTCGAGATGGTAGCGTAAGTTTGCTAAGAAAGACTCAGACAATCTTGCTTCTACTTTTAAATATTTAAAACGATAATCCACCCACTGGGTGCATTTTACAGCGTCCTTTTCCGTCATGATGACCGTCTCCGCTTCAGGCCACCGAAGATCTTCCGGCTGAAAGCGATGGTGATCTGGGAAGGAATGGGGCACTACCGCAAAACCCATGCCAAGCAACGTGTCATAAAAGCGCTGAGGATGCCCAATCCCTGCCACCGCATAGACCGTAGGAGACGATAATGAACTCGGATCTACGGGCACATCCCCCCCGACGGAAAAGAGACCTACGGGCTCTAGCATCATGGCAAATGCCTGGGAGGTTTCCACTCCCCCGTTGACCACACACATATCTATCGATTTTAAACGTTCCCTCGATTCTCGCAGCGGTCCCGCCGGCAAGCAAAAACCATTGCCAACACCTCGCTCTCCATCCATCACAACAATCTCTAGGTCTCGCCCCAGCGCATAATGCTGCAGTCCATCATCGCTTAAAATAAGGTTACAGTCTGTTTCTTGTAAAAGCTGTTGCACACAAGCGACTCGATCAGGCCCAACCCGCAAAGGGCAACCTGTATGGCGAGCAATTAATACGGGTTCATCTCCCACCTGCTTAGGATCGCTGGTAGGCGTAACGGCTTGAGGCCACGTCAAAGCCTGCCCTCCATACCCGCGTGACACAATCCCTGGCTGAAAGCCTCGTTCTTTTAAATATTTCGCCAAAAAAATAATTAAAGGAGTTTTGCCCGTTCCACCCACGGTAATATTACCCACCACCACCACGGGCACCGGAAAACGAATCGTTTTCAGCCATCCCCATTGATAGGCTTTGCGACGAAAAAAAATAATCGATTGATAAACCAGACTAACCGGCCATAACAAATAGGCCCAAAACCCTGCGCGTGAATACCAAATATCTTCCAGAAATCTTTCCATACCGCTTAGGCCACCGCCTGTCGATCCTCATCTTTAAATTGCATGCGGTATAGCTGTGCATACGCCCCGCCTCGCGTTAATAAAACTTTATGTGTTCCCTCTTCAATCATACGCCCATTTTCCATCATATAAATGCGATCGGCATTCTCGATAGTCGATAACCGATGGGCAATAATTAACGTCGTGCGATTTTGCATGAGTTGATCCAATGCTGCTTGAATTTGACGCTCCGCATGAGTATCCAAGGCAGACGTGGCTTCATCCAATAATAAAATCGGCGCATCTTTAATTAAGGCACGGGCAATCGCAATTCGTTGACGTTGTCCTCCTGACAACAACACACCATTTTCGCCAATCAGGGTATGAATTCCTTCCGGCAACATTTGAATAAATTCCATCGCATGCGCTGCCTCCGCCGCTTCGATAATTTCTGCTTCACTCACGTCGTCCCCTTCCCGACCATAAGCAATGTTATAGGCCACCGTTTTATTAAACAGCACCGGATGTTGAGACACAAACGCAAATTGCTTGCGAAGATTAGTTAATTCAAAAACAGGAAGATTATGGCCGTCGACTAAAATCTCCCCACTGCTAATCTCATAAAAGCGCGGTAATAACTTCATTAGGGTAGATTTTCCACTGCCCGAACGCCCTACAAACGCCACTGTTTGACCCGGTTTTACTTCAATAGTAATATCATTTAACACCGGTGATTTAGACGAATTATACGCAAACGAAACATGACGATATTCCACATGCCCTTCCGCACGCGGCAACTGATAAGTGCCTTCATTTTTCTCCGCAGGTTGATCCAATAATGCAAACACACTTGCCGCTCCTGCAATCCCTTTTTGAATCGTACTGTTTACATCCGTTAAACGCCGCGCAGGCCGTAACAATCCAAACATCGCCATCACAATGGAGGCAAACGAGCCTGCTGACAGCATTAGATAAGAAGTAGAAATAGCCACCGCAACAATCGCCGGTAGGGCAATGAATAATTGTATCAAGGCGCTATTTAAACTGTTCGTAATGACCACTTTTAATTCACGCTGACGATTCACATTGGTTACATTCGCAAATGTTTCAATTTCTTTTTTCTCACCACCATATAAACGAATTTCTTGATAAGCTTCAATCCCTTCTTCCGCTACATGCGTCACATCTCCTACGGATTCTTGCACTTTATGACTTAAATGGCGCAAGCGTTTAGAACAAAAACGAATAAGAATCGCCATCGCAGGCGCCACAATCACCATCAAAAAAGAAAGGCGCCAACTCAGCACAAACATCACCACCACCATCCCTACCACGGTGGTACCTTCTCGCAAAATAGTAATTAATGCATCCGAACTGGCATTAGCCACTTGCTCCACGTTATAAACAATAGTGGATAACAAGTAGCCTGAGCTTTTTTGATCATAATAACTTGCCGGAATCCGCATCAAGTGTTCAAACACGTTTTGACGCAAACTCATCACTACACTACGTGCTGCCCGTGCAATCCAATATTTAGAAACAAAGCTTCCTGCCGATCGTAGAACGAAAATAACACTCAAAAGAAAAGGAATCCAAAAAATAAACCGGGGCGAGCGATTCACAAACCCTTCATCAATAATTGGCTTCACTAGATACGTAAACTCTGCATCCAAACCCGAGACAGCAATGGTGCCCAAAATACCAATAAAAAGCATCCACCAATATCGCCCCACCATGTGTAGCAAGCGCCGATAAACTTGCGCACCTTGTAAATGATCGCCTGATTCAGAAAGAGTATGTTTCATGCCAAGGTCTTATGGTTAATGTGCCATCCCGTTGGAGCCTTACCCGAAGGGCCCCCTGAAAGGCGGTATTATACGCACGTATGCCCTCTTTTTCATACCGTTTCAAAACGGTAGGGTGAGGCAAGTGATACCGATTGTAATACCCTGTTGAAAATAAAACGACACGAGGGCTCACAGCGCGTAAAAACGCCTGGCTAGAAGAGGTACGGCTACCATGATGAGGAGCTACCAAAATAGTCGCGTGTAAAATCGCAGCCTCTCGCTCCACCAATTGCGCCTCCACAGGCTTTTCAATATCGCCCGTTAAAAGCACACTTCCCTTCCCCACCGTGATTTTCATCACACACGAACTATTGTTTCCCTGATATCGCGCCACTTTAAAGGGATAGAGCATTTCAAAGTGCACTCCTTCCCATTCCCACCCTTGACCTTCTCGACAATACTGAGCATGAAAACGCCTAAATCGCTGCGGCACACTGGTGAGAAGCGGCACCTCTGGCCATCGTTCCAACAGAGATAAGGCCCCTCCTCGATGATCCAAATCCCCATGGCTAATAATAAGCTTATCCATTGCATGAAGGTGCGCGTAACCCAAAAAAGGCAAAATAACCCCCTTTCCTGCATCCCAGCCGGAAGGACTTTGAGGGCCTGTATCATAAACCAGTACATGGTTTGCCGTTTGCACCACCACTGCCAAGCCTTGACCCACATCCAACACGGTGAAGAGTACAGTGCCTGGTTTTACAGACACCGGCGTATAAAAAA
>DATDVD010000118.1:0-12744 GCA_035290065.1 Coxiellaceae bacterium
ATTAACGGAAAAACATTTGGATGGTTTTCGGCAAGAATTATCCAAACCTCAGGGGCTGTCTTCCTATCCTCATCCCTGGTTGATGCCGGATTTTTGGCAATTCCCGACCGTTTCGATGGGCTTAGGCCCGTTAATGGCGATTTTTCAAGCCCGTTTTCTGCAATATCTCCAAAATCGTCATCTCGTAGAGCAAACGGATCGTAAAATATGGGCCTTTTGCGGAGACGGAGAAATGGGCGAGCCGGAATCCCTAGGGCTGATTAATATCGCCGGCCGAGAAAAATTAGACAACCTGATTTTTGTCATCAATTGCAATTTACAACGCTTAGACGGCCCCGTCTGGGGCGGCGGCCAAATTATTCAGGAATTAGAAAGTATTTATCGTGGCGCTAAATGGAATGTCATTAAAGTGATTTGGGGCAGTGAATGGGATGAATTATTTGCTCAAGATTCGGAGGGCGTGCTGAAAAAAAGATTGTTGGAGTTAGTCGACGGTGAATACCAAGACTTAAGTTCCAAAGACGGCGCTTATTTGCGCGAACATTTTTTTGGGAAAGACCCTCAGTTAAAAGCGATGGTGGATCACCTCTCGGACGAAAGTCTGCGGGCGATGTTGGATGGGGGACACGATCCTCAAAAAGTTTATGCTGCGTATAAAGCCGCGGTTGAACACAAAGGCCAACCGACAGTGATTTTAGCTAAAACGGTGAAAGGTTTTGGAATGGGTAAATCGGGCGAAGCGCTCAATAGAACGCACTCTACGAAAAAAATGTCTTTGGAAGATTTAAGAGCGTTTGCAAAACGGTTTGATTTGCCGCTTACGGATCAGCAGTTGGAAAATTTAGAATTTGTTAAACCAAAAAGCGATTCACCGGAAATTCGTTATCTTCTGGAAAAACGAAAACAGCTTGGCGGTTATGTGCCTTCACGCCTGGCGACGTCACCTTCGTTTACGATTCCACCTTTACACACCCTCTTTGAAAAAGAATTGGAAAGTACGCATGAGCGAGAAATTTCTTCCACCATGGCCTTTGTGAGAGTTTTAAGTGCTTTATTAAAAGACAAAACCCTTCAAAAACACGTGGTTCCCATTATGGCCGATGAAGCGCGTACCTTTGGAATGGAAGGATTGTTCCGACAAATCGGTATTTATTCCACGCACGGGCAAGAATACACCCCGGAAGATAAACATCAATTAATGTATTACCGGGAAGCCATCGATGGCCAATTGCTGCAAGAAGGCATTAGCGAAGCGGGCGGCATGGCGAGTTGGATTGCGGCAGGAACGTCTTACATGGCCAACGGTGTGCCGATGATTCCGTTTTTTGTGTATTACTCCATGTTTGGATATCAACGCTTTGGCGATTTAGTGTGGTTAGCAGGCGATATACGGGCGCGTGGTTTTATTGTAGGCGGAACAGCAGGGCGCACTACGTTAGCAGGCGAAGGATTGCAGCACCAAGATGGCCATAACTATTTATCGTTTTCGTATGTGCCCAATTGCATCAGTTACGATCCTACTTTTTCTTATGAATTAGCCGTGATTATCCATCACGGGCTAAAAGTAATGTACGAAGATCAACACGATGTTTATTTTTATTTCACCGTGATGAATGAAAACTATACACATCCTGCCATGCCGCAAGGAGCGGAAGAGGGCATTATTAAAGGCATGTATTTATTTCGTGAAGCAGCAGCCTCCGCTGCTCGTCGTGTACAAATGCTAGGTTCAGGAGCCATTTTACGAGAAGTGATTCAAGCGGCGGATATTTTAGAACAACAATTCCAAGTCAGTGCCGATATTTGGAGTGTGACCAGTTTTAATGAATTGCGCAAAGATATTCGTGCAACCCATCGTTATAATCGATTGCATCCGAATGAAACGCCCCAACGTTCCTATGTAAAACAGTGTTTGAACGGTCGAAAAGGTCCAGTAATTGCTGCCACGGATTATATTCAATTGGTTTCGGAACAAATTCGATTGGATGTGGAAAATCCTTATTACACATTAGGCACGGATGGATTTGGCCGCAGTGATTTACGCACAGCGTTGCGTGATTTTTTTGAAGTTGATGCGAAAATGATTGCTTATCTCACTCTGGTGGCATTAGCTGATCAAGGTGAATTTGATAAAAATGCTTTGCCAAAAGCGATGGAACAATTGGGTGTTAATCCTAACAAGCCCGATCCTGTGACGCTTTGAAAAGAGGAAAACATGTCAGAACAAAAAATTATCGTCCCTGATATTGGTGGCGCAGAAGGTGTGGATGTTATTGAAATCTTGGTGAAAGAGGGCGATACCCTTGCGCTGGATGATCCTCTTATTACGTTGGAGAGTGACAAAGCGTCGATGGATGTGCCTTCCCCCGTAGCGGGCAAAGTAAAATCCATTGCCGTAAAAATGGGTGATAAAGTATCCGAAGGAGATTTGATTTTGACGGTCTCTGCGGAGGGTTCTACTCAAAATTCGGACGTCTCTGAGCCTAAAAAAGTCTCTGAGCCAAAATCTTCGCCTATTTCTCACGAAAATACGGAAAAAAATTCAGAGAGTAACTCTCCAAAAACCCCCCACGAGAGTGCTAAAAAAATCTCAGCAAAAGAAATTCTTATCCCCGATCTAGGGGGGGCTAAAAATGTCGATGTGATTGAAGTGCTTGTTAAAGTAGGGGATAGCGTTGAGAAAGATGCTTCTTTGGTAACTTTAGAAAGTGACAAAGCCTCCATGGATATTCCTTCCCCCTATTCCGGTAAAATTGCCGACATTAAAATAAAAAAAGGCGATAAAGTAAATCAAGGTCAAGTGATAGCCTTGATTAACACAGAAGACACTTCCTCTCCCGCACAAAGTGCTCAAGCGCCTGCACCGGTTCACACCCCCACGCCTACTCCCAACGAAACCATTTCTTCTAAAGTGGACGATAAAAAACCGATGGCGTCCTCGGATAAAGAGAGTATTTACGCAGGCCCAGCCGTACGTCGTTTAGCACGAGAATTAGATATTAGTCTTACGCATATCCAAGGCAGCGGCGAAAAAGGCCGTGTAACCCGAGACGATGTTAAACAATTTGTAAAAAATAAAATGCACTCGGGTGGAGGCAGTGGATTAGCACTTCCGTCCGTGCCTGCCATTGATTTTACCCGTTTTGGCGAAGTGGAAACGCAACCGCTTTCTAAAATTAAAAAACTCTCCGGCGCTAATTTACATCGCAATTGGGTAACGATTCCCCACATTACTCAATTTGAAGAAGCAGATATCACAGAAATGGAGGCTTTCCGCCAAGCCGAGAAAAAACGCGCGGAAGAAAAGGGCTGTAAACTCACTCCCATCGTGTTTGTGATGAAAGCCGTCGTCGCTGCGTTGAAAGAATATCCTATTTTTAATGCCTCACTCGATTCCACCGGTGAACACTTAATTTTGAAAAAATATTTCCATTTGGGAGTGGCAGTGGATACACCGAATGGATTGGTGGTTCCCGTTATTCGCGATGTCGATAAAAAAAGTTTATTTGAATTAGCGAAAGAATTAGCCGATATCAGCGCTAAAGCCCGTGATAAAGGATTAAGTTTAACGGATATGCAAGGCAGCTGTTTTACGATTTCAAGCTTAGGCGGCATTGGTGGAACAGCCTTTACACCTATTGTGAATGCGCCAGATGTAGCCATTTTGGGTGTTTCTAAATCAGCCATTAAGCCTGTATTCGATGAAGCGAGTGGCAATTTCAAGCCTCGTTTAATGCTACCTTTATCATTATCCTACGATCATCGCGTAATTGACGGCGCCGACGGGGCTCGTTTCGCGGTGTTTTTAGCACGGTGCTTGTCGGATATTCGGACATTGTTGTTATAAGTTTTCTGCTATACTGAACTATAGCTCATTTTTCTAAAACTTAATTAGAAGGATAAATGTATGAAATTTTGGCTAAAAAGCCTACTAGGAATCGGTGGAATCAGTATCAGTGCATGCGTTTTAGCAGGCCCTATGGTAGCACCTTGTGGGGGCTCCAATAATCCTACGTATTACACGTATGTGGTTAAAAATTCTTCTTCTTCTTCTCCTATTACATTTACTTTCAATAGTAGTCTTTATATTGATAACCAGACAATTAATGGGGATGGTAGTGATATTCAACAAGGAGGAAAAGGCTATACCTTACCAGCCGGTGGGAGCGGTCTGATACAATTATGTATTAATCATGATCATCTTTGTTCTAGCTCTAACCCTTATTTAAAATTAAATTATCAAGTGGGCGCACAGTCTCCGATAGGGACTGTTACTTTTTCCCAACATCCACAGGCTGAGGGAGGTTGCCCTATACACTGTTTTGCGTCGGCAGCGCGAGGCTCTTACAACGCTTCTCTGGGTCCACAGTGTAACACCTCGCAGGCTCTTCCTTTACAATAAACCACGCGGTAGGCTCAGAATAAGCAAGCCCTAGCCTAAGCTTTATTTTTATAGGGAAATGTCCCTATTCCATTGGCGAATGGAGATACAAGATAGCCATTAATTTTCAAACACGGTACAATGCCCCGCATTTGACCAACCTAGACTTTTAAGAGGTTTTTCATGAGTGATATGCAATACGATGTAGCGGTATTAGGCAGTGGTCCTGGCGGGTATGCAGCCGCCTTTCGAGCTGCTGACTTAGGCAAAAAAGTGGCCTTAATTGAGCGCTATGATGTCATTGGTGGTGTGTGTTTAAACGTGGGTTGTATTCCTTCTAAAGCCCTTCTTCACGCCGCCAAAATTATTGAAGACTCCCATGAAATGAACGATTACGGCATTGTATTTAACAAGCCTGATATTGATGTTAAAAAATTAAAAGCCTGGAAAGATTCCGTGGTTAAAAAATTAACCGGTGGTCTTCAAATGATGGCTAAGCAACGTAAAGTGGATATTTTTACAGGCAAAGGCCAGTTTATTAGTGATTCTGAAATTGCTGTGGAAGGAAAAGGCCAAGTAAAATTTAAAAATGCCATTATTGCCTGTGGTTCAGAACCCGTAAAATTACCCTTTATTCCCGAGGATCCCCGCATTTTTGATTCCACGGGTGCTTTAGAATTAGAACACGTCACAGGTCACATGCTCGTATTAGGCGGTGGTATTATTGGATTAGAAATGGCCACCGTTTATTGCGCCTTAGGTGTCGATATTTCTATCGTTGAAATGCAAGATCAAATTATTCCCGGTGCGGATGTAGATGTGGTCAAGCCTTTATTTGCTCGTATACAAAAACGTTACAAAAATATTATGTTAAAAACGTCTGTTACAAAAGTGGAAGCGAAACAAGACGGCATTTATGTAACCTTTAGTGGAGAAAATGCTCCTAAAGAAAATCCAGCACGATTTGATTCCATGTTAGTATGTGTCGGTCGTCGCCCCAATGGAAAACTAGTAGCGGCTGAAAAAGCAGGTGTAAAAGTCGATGAACGCGGCTTTATTGCTGTGGATAAACAAATGCGCACCAACGTAAAAAATATTTATGCTATTGGAGATGTCATTGGTAATCCCATGTTGGCACACAAAGCCACCGCGGAAGGTCGATTAGCCGCAGAAGTGATAAGCGGCAAAAAACATTTCTTTGATGCTAAATGCATCCCGTCGGTTGCCTACACGGATCCAGAAATTGCATGGGTAGGTTTAACGGAACGCGAAGCTAAAGAAAAAGGCATCGCGGTGGGTAAAGGCATATTTCCGTGGATGGCTTCTGGTCGTGCTATTTCCATGAATCGCACGGAAGGGATGACTAAACTTTTATTCGATGAAAAAACCCACCGCATTCTGGGTGCTGGCATTGTAGGTGTCAGTGCAGGGGATTTAATCGGTGAATTGGCATTAGCCATTGAAATGGGCTGTGATGTGGAAGACATTGCCTTGACCATTCATCCCCACCCCACCTTATGCGAATCCGTTATGATCGCCTCCGAAATGTTCGAAGGCACCGCCACCGATATGATCTCGCCCAATAAGCCCAAGGTAGAATAACCTTATGCTTCTCTCCTCCCCGTAGGGGCAGACCGTGGTCTGCCCTTAATCTTGTGCGGGGTTCTTGGGCAGACCACGGTCTGCCCCTACAGAATGCTTATAATTCCCAGCTTTTTAAGATTATCTTAAGCTACGGCTGATAAAATTAAGAGTATAGGAATAATTGATAGTGAGAGATAAATCGTGGCTATTTCTATTGTTGATCAGGAACATCTTACCTGGGGGGATATAGCTGAGGCCGTCGAAATGTGGCGCAGAAGCCATAGTAGGTGGAATACCCTTTTTGATTCAGGCCGTTGGTTTAACGCCGAAGGCATGCCCACCGTAATGCATGATTTAGTTCGGTTGTTGGACGTTAATCACCCTCAATGGGATCGACCGAGTACTTCGAAAGCCTGGCGCCAGGAACCCCTTCCAGAGTATTGTTTGATCGCGTTGGATGTAATCATTGCCGATCGGGCTCGTCGTAAATCCTGGTCTTCGCAAAGTCGTGGTTCTTATAGCTTTAAAATTATGAGGGTGTTAAGTCAAAACGTAGATAAAGTGAGAGCTCGTTTACAGCGGGAAGCTGCACAGGCTCAAGAGCAAAAAGCCGCCGCTCGCGAAGCCGCTGTCGCAGCCATCGCAGCTGCCGCTCCAGTAGTTGAGCGCGTTGCCGGAGAAGAATATAAAGAAGTGGAAGCTCCTCCTGCGGCCCCTGCACAAAGAGCATTTTTGAGTGAAGCAAAAGGAGACGCGTTGTCCGCTGCACAACCTGCACGTGAAGAGGGCTCATCAGAAGCGTTAACAGAAGCCCAAGTTAAATCCCTTTTGGATGAAATGTGTCAGAATAGTGATTCCAAAGGTGATGTTATTCGCGCTTGGGTATCAGCAGTAAGAATGGTTCAAACCCATAGTACTGACTTAAAGACAAAGGATTATCAGGACCAGTGGGTCAATACACCTGATAACTTTAGGGTGATAATAAGATTCCGTAATCATTCTACTACCGTAGCAACCGTCGATGCCTTAAAAGGGACGGTGCCTCAAATAGTGGCCATTTATCAATGGGCTAAACAACATGACCGATTACCTGACTTTTATAGAGCATTTAATATAGGGGGTGATTGCCTAGAAAGTTGTTTGATTGGCGTGATCAATTGGCATAGGCGTCAATTGCAACCTCAGCATCAAGAAACGTTGGCTGCACTAAAGCGCCTCTATGGGGCAGCTACTAATGACAAGGCTCGAGCTACGCTTGAGGGATTAATGTTTGTTCAAAATAATATTGAATGGTTGAAAAGTAGGGTGGGATCCTTAACGTGGGTTACAACCGAACATAACTTTAGCATTGCATTTCACCTTGAAAGTCAACCCACCGCCAGCGCAGTACAAGATGTTTTTTTGAGATTAGTACAAGGTGTTCTAAACATTTATCAATGGGCTGAGGAGAACCGCAGAGTAAAAGAATTTTATGATCAATTTAATTTTGGGGAAGGGTGTATGGAAGCCCTTACCAATAGGATTCTCACGTGGTACGAGAGGCAGGTTCAAGGAAGAAAACCACGCTTTTCTACTCTTATCGGAGAGTTCTTACAAATAGCGAGAAGTTATATAACAGCGTTTAAGCTTCCTGATACACTGGATACAGCGACGGATCTTATGTATCGGTTTTGCGGAGAACGAGACTGTGAGGCAGAGGGAGAAGAAGAGGAGCAATATTGTCCTGAAAATAAATTAACTCGAGAAGCCATTCGTAATTATATATGGGTAACCGTCTATCAATGGATGGATGACCCTCTTCCGCCTGTACAATCGAGGGCAGAGGAAGTGAGTAAAGAGACAACCAGACATCCAGCCAATGGATTTAAAACCAAAGCCTTTTTGAGCTTTATGATTTTATTACTCGCTGGAGCAGTCGTAACAATAGCGTTAATGGCCACGCCAGGTGGAGTTATATTTAAAGAATTGTTACTTTCTCATAAGGCTACGCTAGGAGCCAGAGGCATAAAATTAGGATTAGCGATTTATGGTTTGCTGCTTCTGGTGTTGGGTAGTATAGCCCTTCGCCGCCCTGCCTTGCCTACAGCGGTAGCTGCTGAGGCTCCCGCGGGTGCTGCTCGCCCTGCAGGCGATATTCCGCCGCTTCCCCCCCTTCCAGCACCAGTTGCTCCTGCTGCTGGAGGAGGTGGTGTTGGCCTTTATCTTATTGGCGGTGGGGATGTTCCTGCTGCCCCTGCAGCTGCCCCTGCCGCAGATGGCGTTATGCCGCTTCCTGTTCTAGAACGACAACCACCTATTGCACCCCATGTTGCCGCCGCTGAAGCTGCTGAAGCTGCCGCCGCGGAAGCTGCTATTGCTGCAGCGCCTCCGGATCCTAATGATTCGGATGCTGATGATGAGGATGAGGATGAGGATGATAGGGCTCCCCGACGCCGATTGGGCCGCTAACAACCCGGACGGATACTTGGGTGCGTGAAACTCCACACGGTCTCTCACCACTGGCTTCATTTTCCTTACCAGGGTGCTTCTGCTCTCACACAGGAAACCTATTTAAGTATCGCGAGAGAGATGGTTCAAGCCCATGACTGGGCTGCTTCCCACAATCGCTTGAGACAATTTTATGCTCGATTTGAAGCGCACGGGTGTATAGTAGTGCGTACTCAGCTGGCTATTGATTAGTACCATCGGCAGCACAGTGGGGCATTACCGGCTTTTAATGAGTTTATGGGAGAACAGGAACAAGCCGTTAGGGAGGAATTTAAGCATCGGGGAATATCTAATACTTACTACAACAGGGTCAATGCTGTTTTTGCCCGAGTAGGGGATCAACGGTGTGAAAAAAATAGGGTGAATTGCCCAGACGGGGTGTTAACACCAGTTGTTATTGAAAATTTCCTCTGGAAGAGTGTGTATGAATGGGAGCAAGGTGCACAAGATAGCACAGATGATTTAGAGCCTGAGGCCTTGGCGGCAGCCATGGGCTTAGTTCCAGCCGCTCCATCACCGGCTCGTTAGCCGTGCAACACCTCTATATTTGATAATAAGAATCATTATCATTTACAACCCTCTTTTTTTCCCCTACACTCACTCATAACTTGTAACCTGGATCTTTCGGCGCAAAAATCCAGGGTTTTTCTTCTCTTATTAGGGGAAGAATATTTTTAAAAGGATTATCCATGGGCCACAGCCACAGCCATGACTCACACGACGACCCGCTTGCTTCCCCGGCTCAAAAACGCAGAGACCGTTTTGCAGGCTATATCGGTGAAGGGTCTACCATTGTCGCCGCTCTTTGCATTGGCGTGGTGGCAGGCTTTTCCACGGGATTGATTTTTGGCTGGCCATTGCCACTTTGTATTGCCATTGGAGTAGGTGGGGCTCTCATAGAAGGCGCTGTGTTTTGGAAACACGTTAAAGAAGGCTTCAAAACTCTATTTCGTAACCCGTATGCTGAATTACAACGCACTTTTACTGCTGAAACGTCATGGAAAGAGCGTTGGTTTAAATATGGGTTGCTCACCGTTATTTTAGTATTAAGCACAGGTATTTTTTTAGGTTTTACGTCTATTGCTTTCCAATCGTTTGTCGAAGTGTTTGCGCCAAGTAGTGGCGTATTGGCATTGGTATATCCCTTAGCCATTGTGGGTGGAATTGCCTATGGTGTGCAAAAGTTTCACGAATTATTTGGCTATGTGAGAAAAAATATTTTCAAAGAAATTAAACGCAAAGATTTTGAAGAAACGCCTAAATGGGCGAAACCCTCAAAATTACGGTATTTTCGAGGGATTTTGTTAGGGATGGGCCTTATGGTCGTGATGGTAATTTCGATTGCCGTCACGTTAGGGACGGCTACTGCATGGCTTCAAGCCAGCACGCAATTTTTTCATTCTTTTTCGTTTAGTCAAATTTTAATGTGGAGTGCGGTAGTTCCCGCTTCTATTTTATTTGCCTTTAAACACAGCCGAAAAACGGTAAAATTATTTATTGATGGCGTGGGAAAGGGAATGCGTTTTGGGTGGGGTTTAATCACTAATCAGTATAAGGCGCGTGCCAAGGCGGCTGATTTTTTCAGAAAAATTCATCAAGATCCCGGGGGATTTGTGGTGAATGTGGTTTCCAGCCTATTTATTTTAGGGGCGTTAGCCGCGCATGTTTTTGGAGAAGCAGCGGTGGTGGCGCGAGGGTATGAGGTGAGTGGTAGTGCGGCTAATAAAATGTTTGGGGCTCTTTCCGCAGGAACAGGAAGAAAACTATCGCCTGCTAAAGCAGCCGCAGCCTCTAAGATGATCATCGAAGGAGCTACCGATTTACCCTTTTTGCGCAAGCGGCGTAGAGACGTGATACGCAATACCTGCCTAAAAAATTCCCCCTGGTTTGAAACCAAAAAACCTTCCCCAACCCCTACGTAATCCCGAACCCCCCTCCTATTTCTTCCGTAGGGGCAGACCGTGGTCTGCCCAAGAACCCCGCTCAAGGATTATAAGGGCAGACCACGGTCTGCCCCTACGAATTTGAAATAACCCGCGTAATAGCCCACCCATAATCCTTCCCCCCTATTTCTTCCGTAGGGGCAGACCGTGGTCTGCCCAAGAACCCCGCTCAAGATTATAAGGGCAGACCACGGTCTGCCCCTACGAATTTGAAATAACTCGGGTAATAGCCCATACATCCACGCGTTTAACGCCGGCTTGAAGTAACAGGTGGGCAAGAGCGCTCACCGTACTGCCTGTTGTCACCACATCGTCAATCAACGCAATATGCAAAGGCCATTCACCTTCTCGCAGGGCAAATACATTTTTCATGTTACGAAGGCGGTCTTCTTTTTTTAACCCCCGTTGCGCTGGCGTGTGTTTGATTCGGCGAGCAGGAAAAATAATGGGAAGATTAAATGTTTTCGCAATGGGTTTGGCGAGTAAATAGGCTTGATTGCACCCGCGTGTCATTTGCCTCCTCCAATGCAACGGCACAGGAAATAACGCTTCTGGCAGCGTTTGAATGCGCGATTGTAAAACTCCCGCCAACAACTTCCCCAAACCATGGCCCAATCGAATATCTTCTTTAAATTTTAATTGATGAATCCAACCAATAAACGGCGCTTCATAACGCCAAGGTGCTAGCAGTTGGGTAAAAGGGGGAGGTTCTTTTAAACACCGCCCACAGCGATGTTCTGTACCTTCCGGTAACCCACAACACGGACACACGCGCTCCAACCACGGCAAGCGACGAAAGCAATCCAAACACACTAAACCTTCCTCTAAAGGCCGCTGGCATAATGTGCAGGAATGCGGTAAAAAGGTGTTAAGCAACCATTTCATTTTTCAGCATTTTATAGGAATATTGTTATGCACAATACCGTGCTTTCTCCCATTGAATGGTGGAAAAGCCATCGAAACGCTTTATTATCCCTCGCGCATCAACAAACCCCTGTGTATGTCTATCACGCAGACACGATTCGCTCGCAAATCATTACTTTAAAAAAAATAAAAACGGTGAAACGTTTTTTTTATTCCATGAAAGCGAATGATTGCCAAGACGTATTGCGGGTGATTGAACAAGAAGGATTGGGATTTGAGTGTGTTTCGCGGGGGGAATTAGAATATCTGGAAGAATGTTTTCCTCAGCTATCTCCCGATCGAATTTTATTTACCCCTAATTTTTGTGCAAAAACCGATTATGAATATGCGCGTGATCGCGGTGTATGGATCACGGTGGATAATGAATACCCCTTACGCCACTGGCCTCATTCTTTCCAAGGCGCGCGATTATTAGTGCGTTTGGATATTGGAGAGGGAAAAGGACATCATGACTATGTAAAAACGGCCGGGGGCGAGGCAAAATTTGGAATAGAAGCCTCGCAGTGGAGTGAAATTTGCGCGTTAATTTCGCAGCATCATTTAAATGTAGTGGGTCTACACGCGCATGCTGGCAGTGGCATTGAGGACGTGAATCATTGGGCCTCTGTGCTTCGAGCATTGGAAGAGTTTGCAAAAGCCCTTCCTACGATCACGGTGTTAAATATGGGAGGAGGTTTAGGCGTGGGAACGCCGGCGCTGAATATGGAGGCTATAGATCATTCGTTAAAAAATACTGCCTACGAGATTTGGT
The DNA here is from genome assembly GCA_035290065.1 of Coxiellaceae bacterium. Classification (GTDB taxonomy): domain Bacteria; phylum Pseudomonadota; class Gammaproteobacteria; order Coxiellales; family Coxiellaceae; genus DATDVD01. The sequence continues at coordinate 12,071 of DATDVD010000118.1, forward strand.
TAGAACCCGGTCGTTTTATCGTGGCAGACAGTGGGGTATTGTTGTTGAGAGTGACGCAACTAAAATACAAAAAGGGCGTGAATTTTGTGGGTGTTGATGGGGGAATGAATGTGTTGATTCGCCCTGCGTTGTATCAGGCCTATCATGACATTATTAATCTCTCCCGTTTCAATAACCCGCTTAATTTTCGTGCACATATTGTAGGGCCTATTTGTGAAAGCGCGGATGTGTTGGGCAAAGATCGGTTGCTTGCAACGCCCGAGGTGGGGGATATTTTTTTGATGACACAAACCGGTGCGTATGGAGCGGTTATGAGTTCTCACTATAACCGGCAAGTAGCAGCGGCTGAGGTGGTGTTGTCAATTTGAAGAGAATACTTAATATGTCCAAGGCTCCGTACGATGAGGCATGGGAGGGAGCTGTTCTCCAACAGGTAGTTGTGATGCTGGAGAAGGGGGAGGTTCTGGAATAATCATTGTGGTAATAGAGGCGGCTGCAGCCGCATGGGCAGCGGACCGAACCCTCTGAGCCACACGAGACTGAGAAGGAATAGCAGCGAATTTTTCATCATCTGATGTTGCCGCCACACGGCATTTGGGAGCGCCTACTACGGCGACAGTACCGGGTAGTAAATGGGCGCGAGTTGCTAGGAATTGACGACGATAATCTCCAGC